>NZ_JUGR01000004.1 GCF_000800015.1 Terriglobus sp. TAA 43 | reverse complement strand
CGTCGTCTTGCCGTGATCGATATGACCAATCGTGCCAACGTTTACGTGAGGCTTACTACGGTCAAATTTTTCCTTCGCCATTGCTCTCTTGCTCCCTCATGCCCTGCGGGCAAAGTATGAAATTTACTACTACGAGGTAAATCCCTCGTGAAACTTGCGGGAGGGCACAGCCGAAGCCGTGCCCTCCCAAACTACTAAGACTGGAAACTAAGACGAACTACTTAGCTTCTTTGCCCTGCGTCTTTGCGATGATCTCTTCGCTCACGTTGCGCGGGGTCTCCTCGTACTGCTTGAACTCCATCGAGAAGTTACCGCGGCCCTGCGTGGAACCACGCAGGTTCGTAGCGTAGCCGAACATGGTCGACAACGGCACGGTTGCCTTGATGGCCTGAACGCCACCCTGCATTTCCATACCTTCAATGCGGCCACGACGCGAGTTCAGATCGCCGATAACGGTTCCCATGTAGTCTTCGGGAACAGTCACTTCGACAGCCATCACCGGCTCCAGCAGAACTGGCTTTGCCTTGCGGGCAGCTTCCTTGAATGCCATCGAACCGGCAATCTTGAACGCCATTTCGTTCGAGTCGACATCGTGGTACGAACCGTCATACAGCGAAACCTTGACGTCGACCATTTCGAAGCCAGCCAGAACACCACCAGCCATCGCTTCCTGGATACCCTGGTCGATCGGCTTGATGTATTCCTTCGGAATCGCGCCGCCCTTGGTGTCGTTGGAGAACTCGTAGCCCTTACCAACTTCGTTCGGCTCGATACGGATCTTCGCGTGACCGTAGTTACCCGAACCACCCGACTGACGGATGTACTTGCCTTCTGCTTCCGAGCTGCCCTTGATGGTTTCGCGGTAGTTCACCTGCGGCTTACCAACGTTGGCTTCCACCTTGTGCTCGCGCATCATGCGGTCCACGATGATTTCGAGATGAAGTTCGCCCATGCCCGAGATGATGGTCTGGCCGTTCGTCTGATCCGTGCGCACGCGGAAGGTAGGATCTTCCTGCGCGAGCTTGGCCAGCGCCATGCCCATCTTTTCCTGGTCGGCCTTCGTCTTCGGCTCCACCGCAACTTCGATCACGGGGTTCGGGAAGTCGATGGACTCGAGAACAACAGGTGCCTTGTCCGAGCAGATCGTGTCGCCGGTAACCAGGTTCTTCAGACCCACAGCAGCGCAGATATCGCCGGCCAGAATCTCCGTGATTTCTTCGCGCTTGTTCGCGTGCATCTTCAGCAGACGGCCAATGCGCTCCGTCTTACGCGTACGCGGGTTCAGAACCGAGTCGCCCGTCTTCAGCGTGCCCGAGTAGTTACGGATGAAGATCAACTGACCCACGAACGGGTCGGTCATGATCTTGAATCCGAGCGCGGAGAACGGCTCGTTGTCGTCAGCCTTGCGGATGATCTCAACTTCCGGATCTTCCGGATCGCGGCCGATCATCGGAGGAATGTCCAGCGGGCTGGGCAGGTAATCAATAACCGCATCCAGCAGCGTCTGCACGCCCTTGTTCTTGAACGACGAACCCATCAGGACCGGGAAGATCTTCATGCCGATGGTCGCCTTGCGGATACCGGCCTTCAGCTCTTCCAGCGTCGGCTCGACGCCTTCAAGGTACTTCTCCATCAGCGCGTCGTCGCTATCAGCAACAGCTTCGATCAGGTGCTGACGGAACTCCTTCGCCTTCTCCAACTGAGCCGCAGGAATCTCTTCCACAGAATACTCAGCGCCCATGGTCTCGTCGTGCCACAGGATCGCCTTCATCTGCACCAGGTCGATGACGCCAGCGAACTTTGCCTCTGCGCCGATCGCGAGCTGCAGCATGATCGCGTTCGCGCCGAGGCGCTCACGGATGGTGCCGGTTGCGTACTCAGCGTCGCCGCCGTTCTTGTCCATCTTGTTGATGAAGCAGATACGCGGAACCTTGTATTTCGTAGCCTGGCGCCACACCGTCTCCGACTGGGGCTGCACACCGGCAACTGCATCGAAGCAGGCCACGGCGCCATCCAGAACACGCAGCGAACGCTCTACTTCCGCCGTGAAGTCCACGTGGCCGGGCGTATCGATGATGTTGATGCGGTAGTTGTTCCACATGCACGTCGTAGCAGCCGACGTGATCGTGATGCCGCGCTCCTGCTCCTGCTCCATCCAGTCCATCGTCGCGGTGCCTTCGTGCACTTCGCCAATGCGGTGGTTAACACCGGTGTAGAACAGAATGCGCTCGGTGGTCGTCGTCTTACCGGCGTCGATGTGAGCCATGATGCCGATGTTGCGGCATTTATTCAGAGCAATTGTGCGTGCCACGGTGTTTTATCTCTTCTGCGGAACGTATTGGCTTCCGCTGCCCTTCGCAGCTTCAGGAGTAAGCCAGCCCGCCTGACTTACTCCTGAATCTGGGTCCCAAGTTAGTACATGTGTGTTACAGCGTTGTAGCAACCTACGAAAGACGTAAGTGCCATGACGTAACTACCAGCGGTAGTGAGCAAAGGCACGGTTCGCCTCAGCCATACGGTGTACGTCTTCCTTCTTCTTCATGGCCGCTCCACGGCCATTCGCAGCGTCGAGCAACTCGGCCGTCATCTTGTCGACCATGCCCTTCTCGCCACGCGAACGTGCGTAGCTAACCAGCCAGCGGATCGCCAGGGAGGTGCGGCGCTCGGGGTTAACTTCGATCGGCACCTGGTAGTTCGCACCGCCAACACGGCGGCTCTTCACTTCCAGCAGGGGCTTCACGTTCTCAACAGCCTTCTTGAACAGGGTAAGAGCGTCATCGCCGCCGCCCTTGGCTTCCAGACCCGTCATGCTTGCGTAGAAAATCTTCTGCGCAGTCGACTTCTTGCCGCCCCACATCATGCTGTTGACAAACTTCGTTACGAGGGTGGAACCGTATACCGGATCCGGAGCTACCTCGCGCTTTGCAATATGACCTTTACGTGGCATCGTTCTCTTCTTTCTTCTTCCCCCAGCGCCGTAGACTTCTCAAGCAACCTGGGCTTGGGTCCGTCCATAGTTCGGACGGATCGTTAATTTACTTTGCTGCCTGCTTCGGACGCTTTGCGCCGTACTTCGAGCGGCTCTGCGTACGCTTCGCCACGCCCACGCTATCCAGCGTGCCGCGAACGATGTGGTAACGCACACCCGGCAGATCCTTCACACGGCCACCGCGGATCAGCACAATCGAGTGCTCCTGCAGGTTGTGGCCTTCACCCGGAATATACGAAGTGACTTCGATTCCGTTGGTCAAACGAACACGCGCTACCTTACGGAGCGCCGAGTTCGGCTTCTTCGGCGTCTGGGTGTACACACGGGTGCACACACCACGGCGCTGCGGGGATCCCTGCAGTGCCGGGCTAGCCGTCTTATAGTTCGGCGCCTTGCGGCCCTTTTTCACAAGCTGATGAAACGTAGGCACGATAACTCCCTGAAACTTCGTATCTTATGTTGCTGAACTTTGGGTCTCTGCACCAGTCGCCGGCGAGGCGATGGGCTTTCCTTGACGAGACGCCGCGCACCCAAAACTCAGACGCACTTGCGAACTCCTCCCACCTCAGGCACGTCGAGACGCACCACGGGTAGGAAACCTTAGAACCCTTCCACTGTACCAAGAATGGTACGGAGCGTCAATGGAATCTACTGACGCTCCATTTCTTGCAGTGCACGTCGTAGCGGCTGGTCAGAAACCTGAATGGGCCCTTTGAACGGCACATTCATGTCCATCACCAGGTACAACGAACCAGAAATCAGCAGCGCTGAGAGTACCAGGGTGCCAATCACCATGGCATTGCGCGGCGCGCGATATCCAAAACCGATGAAAATCACCACCAGCCAGGCCACCAGCATCGCCACCAACAATCCCGGCGTACTGCCCTCTGACTGCTCCACAATCGCCCACCGTTGCTGCACGATGTGGTTGTAGTTCTGGCGCAAATCCTGCAACAACGAATCGTGGTACCTGTCTGCAGGGATAATGCGCGCGACTAGATCGCCAACATATTCCAGAGTGCGACCCGTGGAATCGCCCGTGTTCGATAACACGTCATCGGCTCGCGCTGGCTTAAGAATGGCCTGTTCGGTATAACGCCGCAGGGCAAGTCGCGCAGACTCAGCATCAGGCCCATAACTCCGCAGCATCCGATCCAGAATGATCAGGTTCGTGGCATATCCGTGGACGTTTGCATTGATCGTCTCGTAGGTGTTCTTCGCAGAGTTGAGCATCAGGCCAAATACCAGAGATGCCACCACAACAAAGATGCTCGTGATGTTTCGCACCGCTGCGGCTGTCTCATCGCTCCGATGCGAAATCGTCAGCCGCGTATTCTCGAACATCGCCAACATCGACGACGTCGTCAGCAAAACAAAAATTCCAACTGCGATCAGGATTTCACTCATGCAAGTGGGGCCTTACAGCACGATGAGAGTTCTTAAAACACAAAAGAGATGCCCATTGTCGCCCGCTGCTGGCGCATGACTCCCTCGTTAAAGGGGCCAATGATTTCCAGGGTGTAGCCCGGCAGTTCGTTCGGATCGAAGATATCGTTCTTCGACTTTGACCAGAAATCCGGCTGGCCAGTCAGCGTCTCTTTATAGTCCGCCCGCACCAGCACCCGCCGCGACACCCGATACTTCACACCGCCGCCATATTGCAGGCCCACCTGGAAGACACCGCCTCCCTCCAGGGGTGGGGTTGTGCCATATTTCCACGCGGCGGTCAGGATACCCACCGTGCTGAGCCCCAGCTTGAACCACGGAGACGCCTTGGTGATGGGCGCGTCCGTCAGGTGCATCAACCGCACGGAAGGCCCGGCAAAGACGTACGGTCGCCAGCGCGAATCCCGTCGCGTCAGGTGGTACTGCAAGTTGTACCCGAACTCCGTTGTGGAGAGCGTCGACTCCTCAAACCCAAACTCTGCTTCCGTCACCGGGTCGGTTTCGTCCGGTCCGGTCGCCAGATTCAGATCCACAAACTGCACCTCGAACGGGGTTCGGTTGTAGTCAAACGTGAACTCATGCGAGAAGTGCTCGCGCGTGTTCAGCGTCACCGATCCGCCAAGGTTCCATCCCGCAAAATGCTCGTTACCAAGAGCAGTGATGTACACCGGATCATTGAGATTGTCTGGCAGGAACACGTAGCCCACTGAGCCGCCATTGCCGCCGGAGTATCCGGCATATCCGCTGTGCACTCCGAGCTCCACCGTATAGCGCGGCAGCCCCGATTTGGTCACAGCGAGAGTGCCTACGGGAAGCCCTGGCTTGATCGGTTCCTGCGGACTCGCCTCAGGAGCCGCAGTGTCCGACTGCCCGATGGCATACCGATCCATGTCGATTACAGATTCCGTCGGAATAGGCTGCTCAGGAGGCTTCGGATGCTTCAGGCCCAGGCCCTGCTTCACTCCGCCATACGCGGTCACTGCAAGGTTGTCGCGCAGCAACATATTCCGCAAGGTCAACGTGGTCTGACGCGTCGCCTTGGTAGCAACGTTGGGATGCACGGGAAGCTCCGCCGTCTGATCCTTCGCCGGAACATTAAGTGGGGCTGCGCAATCATTCAGCTTGATCACGGCAATCCGGCCATCCGTCACAATCTCTTCGCCGGTGCCGTTCTTCGGATGCTCCGGTAGCCACGGCCTCGCCACCAGGTTCAACGCGGTGACGCAGCCAGTCAGCATCAGGTCATTCACAACCTTCGTACGCTCGTGGTCAATATTGTGGTCGATCTGGTGAATGAACGTCTTCTGGTCAGCAGAGAATCCAATGCCGATATCCTGCGTCGACGAAGAGACCCACACCTGCTCGCCGTCCCATTGATCGTTCGTAGCAAATACGCGCAGATGATGCCGCTTGGAAAAGGTATCCAGCGTCTTCGCCAATGCGTACGTGGGCTTCTGGCCATCCAGCGTGAGCAACGACATGGGAGCCCGGTGATAGGCTTCCTCCTCTGAGATGGAACGGATTGTCTGATAGGTCGACGTCGCCGTGAGGTCATCCACCTGCATCCATCCAGCAGCCTCGAAAGCGCGGTGTATCGCATCGGCTTTGCCGATCAGCATGAGGTTCGTCATGTCGGACGGCACCGGCTTTGGCGACGTCATCGTGCGGAACGGCTGTTTGTGAATCATCTCCTGCAGCTTCGTTGAAGCTGCCTCATCCTGCGCAACTGGAGTGACTCCCGGCTCAACTCCAGTTCCCACCTGTATGGGAGCCGTTGTCAGCAAAATCAATTCCGCATTGGCCGGTAGCGAAATTTCCGGGTCGGAGAAGCGCAGCAACGACGCGGATGATGTCGTGATAAATATCAACGCGATCGGATTGCTGAACGCCAGCGTTCCCGCCGCACCCGAAGCCTTATGACTCAACGTTCCGGTCGATCGCACGCCGGAAATGCGCCCGTTCTTCTGTACTACCTCGCGCGAATTCTCAATCTGCGCCACCTTCGCGGTGATGGGCACCACTGTGCCGTCGGGCAGGACAATCCGATCCATCGCCAGGCCGATGGATGAAGTCTCATGCTTCAGACCAAGCCCCACACTGTTCAGATGAACGACGCGGCCTTCCACCTTGCTGCCCAGCGGCAGCACCACCTTGTCGCCCTGCAGTACAGGAGCCGCGAGGATGGCCCGTACAGGAGAACCTTCTTTTGACGTATGCGTGGCCACACGCTCCGTCAGTCGTATCTCCAGCGCAGTCTTTTCTGGCAACACCACCTGCGCCACCGCACCGTTGCAAAACAGCGCAAAAGCGCCAAATTCCATCACGCGGCGAACCGCAAACATGAGCGTACTCAACTGCTCTGCCCCATCGTTCGTAGATTTTTGGTGTTAACGCTGTCATCTTAACCGCCCCTCGTTTACAGGCCCATGCCAGTTTGGTGTGAGCCCACATTTCCCACTGCAAATACTGCCGCGCTCTCTGCTAGCCTTCTCTCCATGCGCACCAGATTGTTCGCCACCGCGGCCCTTGCCGCCACCAGCCTTTTCTTCTCTGCCACAGCCCAGCGCCCAGGCAGCGAGACCACCAACGTCTTCACGCCGGAGATGAAGTTCTTCGACCGTCCCGATCCGCGCATCGCTGAGTATGAGCAGGCACAGCGCGGCGGCACGCCTGTCCGCCAGATCGGCGCGGTCGAGCTCTCGCCCGACGGTAAGAAGCTCGCGTGGCTGGTCGCCGCCGAACCCACCGCAGCAGGCGGTGGACGCAATGGCCGCGGGCGCAGCGGCATGCAGCTTCACATCAGCGAAGCGCTCGCGCCCAATCCCACGGAACCCGCGATCACCGCTGGCGAAGGCTGTTCCAGCAGCGCTCCCCGCTGGTCGCCCGATGGCCAGACGCTCGCCTTCGTGGCCACCTGCGCCGACGGACAGCCGCAACTCTGGCTGCGCTCCACCGATGGAGCAGTAAAGCAGCTCACCCACATCAAAGGCACGCTCACTTCGCCTGCCTGGGCTCCTGATGGTTCGTCCATCGCCTTCCTTTATGTAGAGAACGCCACGCGCTCCGCAGGCGCTCTCGCTGCCATGAAACCGCCAGCAGGCATCGTTGGCCAGGACGGCGTTGAGATTCAGTGGGTGGCTGCAGCAGACGCGCATACCGGCAACCTCAGCATCCTCACGCCCAAGACTCTTCACGCGTATGAATACGACTGGGCGCCCGACGCCAAGCACATCGCTTTCGTCGCCTCCAACCCGCCGGGCGAAAACACCTGGTGGATTGCGCAGATGTACACCGCGCCCGCCGGCCAACCCGATGCGGCAAAGTCCATCCTGAATCCTGTGACGGTTGGCGGTTCACTCCACGGTCTGCAGATCGCCGTGCCCCGCTATTCGCCAGACGGCAAGAACATCGCGTTCATTGGCGGCTTGATGTCTGACCAGGGTTCCACGGGCGGCGACGTCTACCTGATGGGCGCAGATGGCAATGGCCTGCAGAACCTGACACCCGGTCGCAAGGACACACCCGTTTATCTCGGATGGGCCGACCCTGACCACATCCTGTTTTCCGCATATCAATCCGGCAAGACACACCTGGGCATTCTGGGCACCAACAAGACCGAGGTTCTCCAACTCTGGACAGCACAGCAATCGGTCGCAAGCGGTCGCGCTGCTGCGTCCTTCTCGTTCTCAACCACGGCGAAGATCGCAGCCTTCGTCTCCGCAGGCCCGGAACAGGCACCCGAGGTTTACATCGGCACCACGCATGGAGCCAATGCCGTCACGCACCTGAACACGAACGCTACCAAGCCCGCCACGAAGACTCTTTCTCTGGAATGGGACAACGAGGGCTACCACGTGCAAGGTTGGCTCACGCTTCCTGAGAACTATGACGCAGCAAAGAAGTACCCCATGATCGTCAGCGTTCACGGCGGCCCTTCGGCGCAGGCTGGTCCGTCGTTCGGTGGTGCGGGAGCAGGCCTCTACGCACACCTTGGCTACTTCTACTTCACGGCCAATCCACGCGGCTCCTTCGGCCAGGGTGAAGCGTTCGTACAGGCCAATCGCAAGGACTTTGGTTATGGTGATCTTCGCGACATCCTGAAGGGCGTCGACACGGTTGAGAAGCAATACTCGGTCGACGACCATCGCCTGGGCCTTACCGGTTGGAGCTACGGCGGCTTCATGAGCATGTTCGCCATCACGCAGACGCATCGCTTCCGCGCTGCAGTTGCAGGTGCAGGGATCAGCAACTGGCAGAGCTATTACGGCGAAAACTCCATCGATCAATGGATGGTTCCGTTCTTCGGAGCAAGCGTCTATGACGCGCCGGAAGCGTACGCAAAATCCTCCGCGATCAACTTCATCAAGAACGTGGAGACCCCACTACTCATCCTTGTTGGCGACCGTGACGGTGAATGCCCCGCACCGCAAAGCTACGAGATGTGGCACGCGTTGAAGGCTCTCGGAAAGAAGACAGAACTTGTGGTCTATCCCAATGAAGGCCACGGCTTCTCTAATCCGCTGCACTCGCAGGACCGCACAGCCCGTACCATTGCGTGGTTTGAAGACAACATGAAGTAGCTTCTGCAAAACTCTGAAACTTCAATGCGCATGAACGCACAAAGTTCATGCGCATTGTTTTTGCTTGTTACTGCCGTACGAAAGTCGTCTCTGATGTCACACGGTCGTGATATACATCGCCCAACGGGATAACTCTCGAGCTACTTCTCTTATCTCGGATAGGTCGTATTGACTCGTTGGAAGCTCATCACCGGAGCAGTCCTGTTTGCCTGCCTTGCTGCCTCTGTGCCGCCGGTCACGTTGTATTTCATCAGCCGTGCGCGCTCGGTACAGGCAGAGCAGCGCCATCTGACGGAATATGCGCAGTGGACTATTGAGCGCACCCAGAAAACGATGCAGGATGCCACTGCCGCGCTCAAGGACATTGACCGCCAGGGCTTTCACGACTGCTCCTCTGCTCACATCGCTGCTATGCGATTCGACGTAATGTCCCACCGCACTGTGGGCGAGATGGGCTTCTATCAAGGCGATCACCTTGCCTGCACTTCCTGGGGAATCGTCGACACCACCATTGCTCGTCGCCCGACGAACTACTTCACCACAGACGGCATTGGCATACATATGCACGTGCGCCCAAAGGTGAGCCACGGGAATTTTGCCGTCGGCCTGGAATACGGCGATCACAACGTGATGGTCGATCCGGCATTCATGGTGGACGTGCTGGTCGACAACGAGATGTCACTTGCCCTGGCCAACGGAAAAGGTCAGGTCATTTCCACCTTGAACAATCCTGATCCTGAACTGCTGCATCAGGCCCTGGTGCAAACTGGTCCCGGCGAATCGCACGAGCTGATTTACTCCAGCTACCGGACGCCCGACTGGATCGCAGTTGCGATGGAGAAGCACAGCTACGCGGAAAATGATTTCAAGCGCGAGCGCAACGTTCTTCTCCCCCTGGGCATGCTCCTGGGCGTTCTGATTGTTGTGGCGGTTTTCTTGGCGCTTCGCCGCCGTCTATCTCCGCTGGCAGAGCTTGAGATTGCAGTCCGCAAGCGCGAGTTCATCGCCCACTATCAGCCTATTGTGGAACTGAATACCGGTCGTTGCGTGGGTGCAGAAGCGCTCGCCCGCTGGAAACGTCCGGACGGCAGCATGATCGCGCCGAATATGTTCATCCCGCTGGCAGAACAAAGCGGGCTGATCTGCGCCATCACGGACATCATCATGGAGCGCGTGGTGGAGGATATGCGGGAGCTGCTGCAGACCGACACAGGGTGCCATGTCTCCATCAACCTTTGCGCCCGCGACGCCGAAACGGGTCGCCCGCTTCCCTTCCTGTTAAGTCTGCTCCAGACCAATGGCATTGAGCCGGACCGCATCTGGCTGGAAACCACCGAACGCGTTTTCATCCATCCGGACATGGCGCGCAACTCGCTCACCCAGGCGCGCTCCAGTGGACACACTATCGCTGTGGATGACTTCGGTACAGGCTATTCAAGCCTCTCGGTACTCCACTCTCTGCCGCTCGACGTTCTTAAAATCGACAAATCCTTCGTAGACGCCATCGGATCTGATTCCGCCTCGGGGCGCGTTATCCCTCACATCATTGAAATGGCCAACGAGTTGCACCTGATGATCGTCGCGGAAGGCGTCGAACGGGAGGAGCAGGCACAGTATCTTCGGGAACGCGGCGTGGCCTGCGGTCAAGGATGGCTTTTTGGCAAACCTGTGGATCCACAAACGTTTATCGAATACTTTAGAACCAACGCGCAGGCGAACAAGGACACGCCACAGACTACCGTCGTGTAATGACTTTGTATTAGCCGCACCGAAACTGACCAACGAGTCATCGAATCTGGTGTTGTGAAGAAACTTCGTATTGCCGCCATCAGCTTCCTGAATCCCGCGCCGCTGCTTTATGACTTCGAGCATGCGCCGCAACGGGAGCGCCTCGCCGCCCGATACGACATTCACTACACCCTTCCCTCGCATTGCGCTGCCCAATTGGCCAGTGGAGAAGCTGACCTTGGCCTGGTGCCCATTGCGTCGCTACCACTCATTCCCGGCATTGTTGCCGTCCCCGGCTGCACCATTGCATCGCTGGACACCGTGCGCTCCATTCAACTTGTAGTGCGTCCCGGCCTGAAGCTGGAAGACATTCGCACGCTGGCCACGGACGCAGCCTCCCGCTCCTCCGCCGCCTATGTTCGCCTGCTTCTGAAGCATTTCTACGGCAACACGCCAGATGTTCACGAAGAAGACGCGAACCTGGCACACATGCTCGCCACCAGTGATGCGGCGCTGCTCATCGGCGACCCCGCCCTGCTCGCGCTGGAAGAGCATAACCGCCAGCACCACTTCCCTGACCACACATGGATCGACGTGGCGAAGCTCTGGCGCAAACACACGCAGCTTCCCTGGGTGGCCGCTGTTTGGGCCGTTCGCACCGCGGCACTTGAGGAGACCGGTATCACGCCGCAACAGCTCACACGCGATCTTCAGCAATCACGCGACGCCGGTTTGGATCACATCGAAGAGCTGGTCACTGAGTGGACGCCCCGTCTGCCGCTGTTGCCGGACACTATTCGCTACTATCTCTCGGAAAACATCCACTACATCCTCGACGCAGAGTGCCTTACGGCGATCCATCGCTTCTTCTATCTCGCGGAAAAGACGGGAACCCTGCCCGCTTACAAGTTCCAACTGCTGAACGAGTCGAAGTAGTCTCTGCTTCCTCTAAAAATTGCCTCAGGGGCCTCTGCACCAAATGGCGGCCGTTTTTCGAGACTTCGCGACAGAAAAACGCGTCCTAAGCTGTAACGATGCTGGCCCTCCTGCAGACAGCCGCTAAGACTACGCTCCGGCAAGCAAAGCACCGCCACGCCTATACGCCAACGGACCGCATCACACGCTATTTCTTCCGCCTGGGTATCCTCGGCCTGTTCTTTATCTGCGTCATCGATTCCTCGCCAATCCCGCTGCCCATTCCCGGTTCATCGGACATCCTCGTCACGTTGCTCGCGGCCCAGCGACAGGAATGGATCGTGGTAACGGTCATCGCCACGCTCGGCTCCATCGTTGGCGCAGGCATTTCGTACCAGGCCGGGCGCATCGGTGGTCTCGCACTCATGGACCGCTACGTTCCGCAACGATTCCGTGACCGCATGCGCCGCTGGACGGAGGAACACTCTATTCTCTCCACCGCTCTTCCAGCGATTCTTCCGCCGCCTGCGCCCCTTATGCCGTTCCTTATAGCGGCAGGCGCGCTGAAGATGCCGCAATCAAAGTTCTATTTGAGCTTCAGCATAAGCCGCTTCGTCCGCCATGCCTTCTTCGCCTGGCTGGGTATGCACTACGGTCGACGCATAATGCCAATCTATCTACGTTTCGCGGAAAAATACGGATGGATTCTGCTGGTGGTTGTCTGGGGATCTGTTTTGTTCGGCGTCATCTACGCCGTCGTGAAACTTCGCCAGAACCGTCTACGCAAACAGACGGCGGCAGCTCCCGCAGCTGCATAAGGCACTCAAATGAAGAAGCCCGGCGCGAGGCCGGGCTTCTTCATCTTTTGAAAACGGAGTAAGAACCACGTCGCGAAAGCGACGTCGAGAACCGCACGAAGTGCCTAGAACTCCCAGCGCAACAGCGTCGCGCCCACGGTGAATCCAGCGCCCACCGACGCCAGCAGAACCAGATCGCCCTTCTTCAGGCGTCCCTCTTCCAGCGCAGTCCCCATAGCTAGCGGAATCGTTCCACCGGTCGTATTGCCATAGCGATCAATGTTGATCACAACACGCTCCAGCGGCATGCCCAGGCGTTCTGCCGTGGCCAGGATGATGCGCTTGTTCGCCTGATGTGGAATGAACGCTGCGATCTCCGTACCAGCCACGCCATTCTGCGCGAGAACCGTTTCGCTGGCTTCCATCATTTTGCGCACAGCAAACTTGTACACCGTCTGCCCATCCTGCCGGATGAAGTGCTCACGAGCATCGACCGTCTCGTGGCTGGACGGCTTCAGACTGCCACCCGCAGGCATGTTCAGCGCAGGGCCACCATTTCCGTCCACCTCGTGGTGGAAATCGATCAGGCCAACTTCGCCTTCTTCACAGGGCTCCAGCAGAACGCAACCAGCACCATCACCAAACAGGATGCACGTGGAACGATCTGTGTAATCCACGATGGAACTCATCGTGTCCGCGCCGATCACCAGCACCTTCTTGTGCGTGCCGCTTTCAATAAACTTCGCACCCACCTGCAGCGAGTATGTGAAGGCCGAGCAAGCGGCGCTCAAGTCAAATCCCCATGCCTTCGTGGCTCCCAGCTTTGCTTGCACCAGGCACGCGGTGGCGGGAAATAGCATGTCGGGCGTGACGGTCCCAACGACAATGCAGTCGATCTCGCTGGCATCGATGCCTCGCTTCGCCAGGCAATCTTTCGCAGCTTCCACTGCCAGGTCGCTCGTCGCCTGTCCCTTTGCGGCCATGTGGCGCTCGCGAATGCCAGTACGTTCCAGAATCCACTGGTCGTTGGTCTCGACCATCTTTTCCAGGTCGGCGTTGGTCAAAATGCGTTCCGGAACGTACGTTCCCACTGACGAAATCTTTGCGCGGACTGATACCCGCGGCTTCAACTCCAAACTCAACGAACCGACCTCCACGCAACGGGCCGCAAGGCCTGTCGACGTCAGTCAACAGCATACCCCTGCTGCCATTTTTCATCCCACAAGCACTGCAAAAAGAAAAGCGCCGGGTAACCCACTGCGCACTCAAGAGCTCACTACCGTTGCTCCCTTCCGGGCCTGGCGGGGTTTGTGAGAATGAGTCGCGTGGGACCCGGCACTGCCCTAGTCTACCAAAGATCGGCCATGCAAACCGCACAGGCAGAACGCCGTGAATATGTGGCTGAGGAAAAGCACCACGGACAAACTTGAAGCAACAAAAGATGCACTTGCCCGTCCTCCTGTAGACTAGAAAGGATGCGCGCGGAGTCCCTGAATTCAGTTTCAGGTGTCTTGCCTGTGCGTTTCCCTCTGTCTGCCCACGGCGTGTTCATTCTGAATTCACGCGTGCGCCTGCAAGATTCTCGCGATACCACTCGCGAAACGATAAGGAACCAAAAGTTTGAGCACGATTCGCAACATCGCCATCATTGCGCACGTCGATCACGGCAAGACCACACTTGTGGACGCCATGCTGCGGCAGAGCGGCACCTTCCGGGCTAATGAAGCAGTCGCCGACCGCGTCATGGACTCGAACGACCTGGAACGCGAGCGCGGTATCACCATTCTCGCCAAGAACACCGCCGTGAACTACGGCGAGGGCAAGATCAACATCGTCGACACACCGGGCCACGCCGACTTTGGCGGCGAAGTGGAACGCGCTCTGAAGATGGTGGACGGTGTAGTTCTGCTCGTCGACGCATCGGAAGGCCCGCTACCCCAGACCCGCTTTGTGCTGGGTAAGGCGCTTGCCGCTGGTTTGAAGCCGGTGCTGGTCGTCAACAAGATCGACCGTCCCGATGCTCGTCCGCAGGAAGTGCTGAACGAGGTCTATGACCTGTTCATTGATCTGGACGCAGAAGAAGACCAGCTCGACTTCCCCGTGGTGTACACCAACGGTAAGGCCGGTACCGCAACCATGGATCTTGCAACCCCAGGCACCGATCTGCAGCCGCTGTTTGAGACGATTGTTAAGACCATTCCGCCTGCAACAGGCGATCCTGATGGCTCCCTGCAGATTCTGGTGACGAACCTGGATTACAGCGATTACCTGGGCCGCCTGGGTATTGCCCGCGTGTTCAACGGCACGCTGAAGACCGGCGACATGGTGAACATTGCACGCGTCGACGGCACTCTGTCACCCGTGAAGATCACCAAACTGTTCAGCTTCAGCGGCCTGAAGCGTACGGACATTGAAGAGACCACGACAGGCGACATCATCGCGGTTGCCGGTGTGGCTGGCCTGACGATCGGCGAGACCATCACCAGCATTGAGAACCCTGCACCGCTGCCGCCCATCGTCATTGATGAGCCGACGATTGCGATCCAGTTCTCGGTGAACAACTCGCCGTTCGCAGGTCGCGAAGGCCAGTACGTCACCAGCCGTAACCTGCGCGAGCGCCTGGACAAGGAACTGCAGACGAACGTGTCCATCCGCGTGGAAGACACCGACAGCCCGGATACCTTCAAGGTGCTGGGCCGTGGCGAACTGCAGCTTGCTGTTCTGATCGAAATGATGCGCCGCGAAGGCTTTGAGCTTACCGTTGGTCGTCCTGAGATCGTGACCAAGCGCATCGACGGCCAATTGATGGAGCCGGTGGAGTACGTGACCATCGACGTTCCCAACGAGTTCAGCGGCACCGTGATCCAGAAGCTTGGACCCCGCAAGGGCGAAATGGTCAAGATGCACGGCGACTCGCGTGTACGCATGGAGTTCAAGGTGCCTTCGCGTGGCCTGATCGGTCTGCGTAGCGAAATGCTGACGGAAACCCGCGGCACCATCGTAATGAACACCCTGTTCGACGGCTACATCGCTTACCAGGGCGAGATTCCGCAGCGTCCGACGGGCGCACTGATCAGCGACCGTACCGGCGTTACGACGACCTACGCGCTGAACGGCCTGCAGGAGCGCGGCGTTCTGTTCCTGGGCGACGGCATCGACGTGTACGAAGGCATGATCGTGGGCGAGAACAGCCGCGACAACGACCTGGACGTGAACTGCGTTCGCGAAAAGAAGCTGACGAACATGCGTGCTTCTTCTGCTGACGAAGCTCTGCGTCTTGTGCCGTACAAGCAGCTCACGCTGGAGCAGTGCATTGAGTTCATCGCTGACGACGAACTGGTTGAAGTGACGCCGAAGTCGCTGCGCATGCGTAAGAAGGTGCTGCAGGCGAACCGTCGTCCGCGCCGCAACAGCGGTGGCGAATAATCGCGACACGAAACACGAAAAGAAGAAGCGCAGCGGCCACAATCGCTGCGCTTTTCCTTTTGTGTGACCATTTCGGAGTACCCCGGAACCCTGCACCAAATGCGCTGCTCTGGTAGCGTAAAGACTGCATGGCCGCACCGACCGAGTCTCAGTTCGCCGCATCTTCCCCAGCGCATCAGTCCCGGGTGGAAGCGGCGCACGCGCGCGCCACGGACGAGCCCATCGGCCCACCTCCCGCGCCCATCTGGTTACAGCGGCTTTCGCTGGTGGTGTTGGTGGTTTTCTGCCTGTACCTGGGCCTGCTAATCGCAGTTCTGCCGTGGTGGAAACAGATGTGGGATCAGAACGAACTCCTACTGCAATTCCCCGCGCTTCACGCCGTCCTGATCAAAGGCTGGGCACGCGGACTCGTTAGCGGACTCGGCGTGCTCGATCTCTGGATCGGCATCTCCGAACTCATCCACTACCGCGATTACCGCAACTAGCGCATTCTGCAGAATCCCCGCGAGATAGTAGCCTTTTGAAGATGCAGCGCATCTACCTTGACGCCAATGCCACCACGCCCGTGCTGCCCGATGTGCTGCGCGCGATGGAACCGCATTGGAATGCGCGCTTTGGCAATGCCAGCGCCGTCCACGCCTTTGGCCGCGATGCGCGCGATGCCGTAGATGCAGCGCGCGACCAGGTAGCTGCGCTTATCGGCGGCAAGCCGTCCGAAGTCACGTTCACCAGCGGCGGCACAGAGAGCGATAATCTCGCACTCTTCGGCATCCTGAATGCGGGCGATCACCTCGTCGTCAGCGCCATCGAGCATGACGCGGTATTGCATGCCGCAGACGCCATTGAGAAGCAAGGCGTTGCTGTAACGCGTGTGCTGCCAGACCACGAAGGCGTGATTCAACATGAAGCCATCGCCGCTGCAATGCAGCCGAATACGCGTCTCGTCAGCGTAATGCTGGCGAACAATGAAACCGGTGTCATCCAGCCCATTGCGAAGATCGGCAAGATCGCGCACAAGCACGACGCCCTGCTACACACGGACGCGGTGCAGGGCGCGGGGAAAATCCCCGTCCACGTGGACTACCTCCGCTGCGACCTGCTGAGTCTCTCCGCGCACAAGATGCACGCGCCACAGGGTGTCGGCGCTCTGTGGGTGCGCAAAGGCGTGACACTGCGGCCCATGCTGCATGGAGGCACGCACGAGCGCCGACGGCGCGCCGGAACAGAAAATGTCCCAGGCATCGTCGGCTTTGGAGCAGCGGCGGCACTGGCCTCCGAATGGCTTGCCAGCGATGGTCCGCAGCAACTGGAACAGCGGCGTAACCGCCTGCAGGAAGCACTGCTGGCGCTAGGTGAGGCTGCCGTGAACAGTGGCAATACGGAGCGTGTCCCCAACACACTTTCCATCCGTTTTGCCGGTGTAAATGCCGAGGAACTGGTGATTGCACTGGACTTGCAGGGACTTGCCATCAGCGGCGGTTCCGCCTGCCAGAGCGGCGCCATTGAGCCCTCGCACGTCCTCCGCGCCATGAGCCTGAACGACGAAGAGGCACACACCAGCGTGCGCTTCTCTCTTTCCCGGTTGACGACCGACGAGGAAGTGGATCGCGCCATTGCAATCACCACTGCCGCCGTCCGCCGTCTGCGTTCTTTGTAGCCCTGCATCTGTGGCGAAAACCTGCGAAAATAAAGGGTGATGGCCACCACGGCACCCAACCCGGCGGAGCACGCGTTTCCCGCTCCTGATCCCGCGTCCACCATCGCTGTAGCGATGAGCGGCGGCGTGGACTCGTCTGCCGTGGCCGCTCTCCTGCAGCAGGAGGGACACACGCTGGTGGGACTCACCCTGCAGCTATGGGATCAGCGTCGCCTCTCCGGCAAGGATGGCATTCCGGAACAGGTTACGGGCCGTTGCTGTTCGCTGGATGACGTCTACGATGCGCGTCGCGTCGCCGGTCAGCTTGGCATTCCGTACTACGTGGTGAATCAGCAGCGCCGCTTCGAAGCGGACGTGGTGCAGCCGTTTGTGAACGACTACCTTGCGGGCCGCACGCCGATTCCCTGCACGCTGTGCAACAACCATCTAAAGTTCGACGAGCTTCTCAAGACCGCGCGCGGCATCGGTGCAGAACGCGTTGCTACCGGACACTACGCGCGCGTGCGTTATGACGAAGAGCGTGGCCGCTGGCTGCTGCTCCGTCCTGCGGATCGCAGCAAGGATCAGACCTACTTCCTCTTCGGACTCACGCAGGAGCAGTTGAGCCGCACCATCTTCCCGCTGGGCGAGATGCAGAAGCCTGCCGTCCGCGCCATGGCGGAGGAGCAGGGCCTACGTGTGGCGCAGAAGCCAGACTCGCAGGAGATCTGCTTTATTCCCGGCGGCGACTACAAGGCCTTCCTGCACGCCTACCTGGAAGAGCAGGGCCGTGAGATGCCCGAGACGTCGGGCGACCTTGTTACCGCGGGCGGCGAAGTTGTTGGCTCACACACAGGCATTCACAGCTTCACCGTGGGGCAGCGCAAGGGCATTCAGCAGCAGTTGCATCGCCACCACAGCGAGCCCTTCTACGTACTGGGCATTGAGCCCGCAAGCAATCGCGTAGTGGTGGGGCAGGAAGAAGAGCTGCACCAGACGCGCGGTGTTGCTGACCGCGTGAACTGGATCAGCATTGAAACGCTGCATGAACCGATGCGCGTACAGGCCAAGATTCGTCATCGCCACGAACCCGCCAATGCAACGATTCGTCCATTGGAAGATGGCCGCGTAGAGATCGTCTTTGACGAACCGCAGCGCGCCATCACACCGGGGCAGGCAGCGATGTTCTTCGATGGCGATGTCGTGGTCGGCGGCGGCTGGCTGATCTAACGGCCAAAACAAAGCGGATGCCTCAAGGCATCCGCTCATTGCTTAATCATCCGCGTAAGTTACGCGTGGTAATCGTCCTCATACCCCGTATACACACTCTCACCCTCAAATGCCGTTGGCTTGGGAGTCTTCGGAGTGTGCTTCGGTGCAAAGCTCGATATCAGCGATTCGATGCTGGCGCGTGCGCCGCTCGCAAGGCCGGAAATCTGCCGCACCGGCGCATAAATTGCGTTGTGCAGTGAATCCAGCAGATGCTGCACGCGACCAATGGTGGTGTTCACCACTTCGTGCGTGCGATCGAGGCTGTTCGTCACGAACGCATCGGCGCGCTCTGTTTGGTTCCGCACCCGACGCGTGGTGTCGCCAACAAGCTCATCCACTTCCGCGAGTCGTGCATGATAACGGTCGCTGGTGTCGGCCAGGTTCTGCGTTACGCGGCGTATCTTCGGAGCGACGTCCGCGGTGGTTTCGCGCACCGTGGTCGAAATGTCGGCAACCTTCTCCGAAATCTCCTGCACATTTTCAAGGATGGGATACACCTTGCCCTGGGCCTCTGACATCAGGCCTCGCAGTTCTTTCAGGAGATGGGCGCAGGAAAGAGCAAAGATACTGAAGGCAATGGCACCAAGCAGAACGCCAACGGCGCTAATGCCGGAAAAAATGACTATGTAATGCGCTTGCGACTCGGTCATGGGTGACTCACTTACAGAATTGGCGTAAAGAGTAGGAGCCCGCGAACGTGCGGGTCGCGGGCTCCGATTGATTGCGTTTTGATTCTAGTAGGTCTTTAGTAAGTCTGGCTTTCGACTTTCTCTTGATAGATCTGTTTGCCGGTATCCACGGCAGAGGCGACCTTGTCCTGCTGCTGGGCGAGGAAATCCTTGCCCTTGTCGACGTACTGGCTCCACTGTGTGCGGCCCTTGTCATAATACTCGCGGCCCTTGTCAACGTAATCGTTCATTTGATCGCGGCCCTGCTCCACATATTGGTTGGCCTTTTCCTTTGCGTCACGCGCCTGCGCGGCAAGGTCTTCGCGAGTTTCACGGCCACTCTTTGGTGCGTACAGAACACCCACCAACGCACCGATACCAAGTCCCGCAAGGAACCATCCCAGACCGCTCATGTTATCGTCTGCCATCTCGTCTTCTCCTGAAATCAATATCTAACACTGCCGGGATTCGTGCGGCACGGGATCGTGCACATTGATCCTGGGTTTGAGCCTACATGCTTCTGCGCCCGCGGACCTGATGCGCCTATCCCAGTTCTCACGGATGCGTGACAGAGCAGTCGGGTTGCCGACTGCTCTGCCCACTGAAGAAACCTGTACGGAATTCGAAAACCAATATAAAACGGAAGCCGAAACAAATCGGGAAGCGTCCTATTGCTTAAACAGGGACAGCGTTCCCTATATACACGGAAATCTGGCACGCAGCCTTTAAACAGGCGAAGATCGTGCAGAGATCCCAGGAGAGTTCTGACGAGTATGAGCATCCGGTTTACGAATCACATTGCGCTCGCCGCCGTATTGCTGGTTGGCGTATCAGGCTGCAAACAGGCAGCCCCTGTTGACGACGCCACACTGACCTCGCAGGTGCAGCAGAAGATTGCTGCTGAAAGCGGTCTGGCCAACGAACCCGTCCAGGTCTCAACGACGAATGGTGCGGTCACCCTGAGCGGTGCCGTCAGCAACGCGGCTGCACGCACCCTTGCAGCAAATGACGCAGCAGGCGTCACAGGTGTCCGCCAGGTGGTGAACAACATCACCGTCAATCCCGCAACACCGCCCGTAAGCGCTGCCGCCATCACACCTCAACCCGAAGTCCCGACTCAAACCGTTCCCGCACCACGGGTACCGGTCATGGTGGCGAAGAAGACCCCACCGCCGCCCCCCGTGCGCAACACTCCGGCACCGGCGCCAGCTCCAATTGAACGGGCAGCCGCTCCCGCACCGATCCCTGCGCCGGTGCAGCAGCCTGCTCCGCCACCGCCGCCACCCCAGCCGGTGGTCCGTACCATTACGATTCCCTCCGGCACCACGATCCCCGTACGCGTCACCCAGACGCTGGATAGCGCCAGCACGCAGCAGGGCGAACGATTCTCCGGCGCCGTGGCAACCGACATTGTGCAGGACGGCATGCTGGTCATTCCGCGTGGTTCGGTCGTCTCCGGAACGGTGACGGAAGTCCACGAAGCCGCTCACTTTAAAGGGTCTTCGCTCCTTACCGTGGAACTCAGCGGTGTGACGGTGCGCGGACAGAACATCCCGCTAGCCGTTACGCCCTATAGCGTTGAAGGCAAAGGCCGTGGCAAGAACACCGCCATCAAGACGGGCGTAGGCGCCGCGGCTGGCGCTGTCCTTGGCGGCATCTTTGGTGGCGGCAAGGGCGCTGCAATCGGCGCTGCCGCTGGCGGCGGTACCGGTGCTGGTATCAACGCGGTGACACGCGGTGAACAGGTCCAGATCCCCAGTGAGAGCGTCGTCCGCTTCAGCCTGACGAACGCCGTGGCGGTTCGCACCTCCACACACGCGGGCGGTGGAGACGGAAGCGGAATGCAGAACCGTTAATCGCACGTACAAGTAGCGTAGGCAACCCAAGGCCGGCGAACCATTTCGCCGGCCTTTTGCATCTACACGGGCATGACCCTTGCCAGCCAACTAGCGAAGGCCGATGCTACTATGCTGGCGAACGTCCGTGAATCACTTTCCGTGGCTCTTAGGAAGCCGTACTGCCCCTACACGATCGGCGCGAGAACACAGACTGCATGAAAAAACATTCCTCCGGCACAGCTGGCTATGTCAGTTTTGTCCTGCACGCCCATCTTCCGTACGTACTGCATCACGGCACTTGGCCCCACGGGCTGGAGTGGCTGCTGGAAGCTGCTGCCGAGACCTATCTCCCGCTTCTGCGCACCTTGCGGACCCTGCAGGAGGATGGCATCCCGGTTCACATGAATGTGAGCCTGTCCCCGGTTCTGCTGCAGCAGTTGGCACATCAGGATTTCCGCGACGAGTTACCGGCTTACCTGGAACGCAAGATTGCTGCCGCCCGCGAAGATGCCGGATTTTTCGAACTTGCAAATGAAACTCACCTTCTTGGTCTGGCACGCCACTGGGAGCGTTTTTTTACGCAGTCGCTGGAAGAACTGCAATTGCTGAACGGCGACCTGATCGCTGGATTCCGCAACGCCCAACAAAACGGTTCTCTCTCCCTGCTGACTTCCGCAGCCACACACGGCTACGTCCCCCTGCTGGGAACGGATGAGAGCGTGCTGGCGCATTTTCGGACAGCAGTGCAGGCGCACCGCAAACTCATCGGCACAGATACCACCGGTGCGTGGTTGCCGGAATTTGGATACCGGCCTGAAGGCAAATGGCATTTCCCCGTAGCACCGGAAGGCCGTGACGATGCCTGGCAGGCGGCGCAGCGTATTGGCGCTGAAACAGCTCTCGCCGAGACCGGCATCGGCTTCACCTTCGTCGACGCGCATCTGGTTCAAAATGCGGAACGAATTGACGACGGGCTGCATTCTTCCGGCGCATCCCCCTCGTTCTATCGTCCTTATCGCATCGGTGACAGCAACGTTGCCGTGCTTGCGCGCGATCCCCGCACGGCCGCCCAGGTATGGAGTCCCGAAGGTGGATATCCCGGCGACTTCGACTATCTGGACTTCCACAAGAAGCGCTGGCCTGGAGGACATCGTTACTGGCGCGTAACGGGTGCCAACCTTGGCATGGAGGCCAAGGAACCGTATCACCCTGATGCCGCGCGGGAGCGGTCTCGCGTCCACGCGGAACACTTCATTTCGCTGGTGGCCGAGACCTTGCGCTCGCAACCCAGTCCAGACAATGCACCGCTGCTCCTCTCGGCTCCGTTTGATCTGGAGCTCTTTGGCCACTGGTGGCATGAAGGTGTGCAGTTTCTGGAGAACGTCTTCCGCATCCTGCATAACGGTACGCATGGTGTCCACGCCACCACCACTGAGGAATATCTTGCCCAACACGGTACTGCGGGCCGTGTTCGGATGTCGGAAGGCTCCTGGGGCGCAAACGGCGACAACAGCGTCTGGCTAAACAGCGAAACTTCGTCACTGCTCAGCAAGGTCTATGCCGCGCAGCTCGCCGTGCGCGACGCTGCACAGTCTCTGCAATGGACGGCTGGGGGGCAGGCCGGGCGGGTGGCACGACAGATGTGCCGCGAACTTCTGCTCATGGAATCAAGCGACTGGCCCACGCTCATTACTACAGGAGCAGCTCGCGACTACGCCGAAAAGCGCTTCGGGGAACACGCCGATGCCTTCTCCCAATTACGCTCCATGTGGCTGACCATCACCGACAATCGCGCGCTCACAGAGGAAGAAGAGGCCACCCTGGCCGAACTGGAGCGCGTGGACGACCTGTTTCCGGACCTGAATCCAGCTGACTGGAAATCCTGAAATGGCGGGGGGCTTTCCCACACCCCGCCCTCCAGACTCGATAAACTATAGGTGTGGCCACCACCGCCATCGTCGCACCAAGCACGGAACGCCATGCGCGCCGGGCTCCTCTGGAGATTTGGCATCTTCTAAGTCTGGATGCACCCACAGTAGCTGCGGTATGGGCTGCGTTCTTTGCCGCGTCCTTCCATGTCGTGTTGCCGTGGACGGCTCCCCTGGCGCTCGCACTCGCCGTCTGGATTTTCTATGCGGCAGACCGTCTCGGTGATGCTCAACATGAAGCATCCTCACTGGAAGACCGCCATCGTTTCCACGCGGAACACGCCTGGGGATTTTTTGTTGCCATCGGCTTCGCCCTGCCTACCGTCCTGGTCTTGCTGGTAGAGCTTCCGCATACCGTTCGGATTGCCTGGCTGCTGCTTGTCATTCCTTTGATCGCATACGCCGCTGCGGTTCACTGGCTGAAGGTCCGAGTCCCGAAAGAATGGATGGTGGGATTGTTTTTCGCCATCGCCATTGCCGCACCTTGTCTTCTGCATAAAGATCATGTGGCGGAATGGTTGTGCGCAGCAGCGTTCGGCATCCTCTGCTGGCTCAACTGCGTGCGCATCGCGCGCGCTGAATCCGCGACCACTGATCCTGCGACGACTTGGGCTGTGGAGCATTTCCGCGGCATCACGCTGGCGTTCGCACTTGCCAATGCCGCCATCGCACTGTTTCTGCCGCAGGCACGCGGTGTAGCACTCGCCCTTATGGCCGCCGCGTTGTTGCTTCGCGGGCTTGATCGGCTGGAGCCGCGCGTCTCCGCAGTCCGCATGCGCGCACTTACCGATGCCGCACTGCTCACGCCTCTGTTGCTGTGGCCGCTGTTGCGATACCTAGCATGAGCGGCTTTGATCGTCTGGCGAAACCCTATCGCTGGATGGAATATCTCAGTTTCGGCACGGCTCTTGAACATTGCCGCTTCCACTTCCTTCCACAACTTCGCAACACCCAACACGCGCTTCTACTAGGCGATGGCGATGGCCGCTTCACCGCTGCCCTGCTGCAGGAAGCGAAAGCAGCGGACGCCTTTGCCATCGACGCCAGCGAAGCCATGCTGCACACGCTGCGAAAGCGTTGCGATGCCGTCGGTGCAGAACTTCGTCTGCAAACGCTCCGCACGCCCCTGAACCGCGGGCTTCCCGAAGCCGTCGCGGACAAACGGTTCGACCTCATCGCCACGCACTTCTTTCTCGACTGTCTGAACGATGCGGAAGTGGAAAGCATCGCGCACGACGCAGCGACATGCACCACTCCGGATGCACGATGGGTCATCTCAGAGTTTCGCGTCCCGAATCATGGTGTGATGCGGCTTCCGTCGCGCCTTATTGTGCGGATGCTCTACGTTGCTTTCCGCGTCCTCACCGGCCTGCGTGCGCAGCAACTGCCCGCGTATGGAGTGATCCTTCAACGCAATGGATGGCACATGCAGCAACAACAAACCAGGCTTGGTGGTCTTCTCGTCAGCGAGCTGTGGCAACGCGTTAACAACGCAAACGCAGTCAAAAGCATAAAATCAGAGCTGCAATGAACCTGTACATGCTGCGACATGCGTCGGCCGGTCAACGCCGATCAAACCCGGTACTCGATGTGAAGCGCCCGCTGGATAAAGCGGGCAAGCGCGATTGCCTTCTATTGGGCAACACTCTCACCACCATGAACGTGACTTTTGATCTCGTTGTCTCAAGTCCGCTGAAGCGCAGCCTGCAGACGGCATCGCTCGTGGGCACGGAAACAGGTTACGAGCAGAAGATCGTTCTGAGCGACGCGCTTGCACCCTCTGCCACCTATGCGCAGTTTGAAAAACTGCTGATGGAATGCAGTGGCGTGGAATCACTTCTGGTGGTGGGCCACAGCCCCAATCTCGTCGAGTTCCTGGGTACGCTGATGCAGCCCGCACAGCAGACACGCGCCAGCCGTCCACCTGCATCCATTCGCCTGCGCAAAGGTGCGATTGCCAAACTGAATCTGGAACGCGGCGCAGCCACGCTGCAATGGATGCTGGACCCACGCGTCATCCGTACGCTTTACGCCAGCTCTACCACCAGATCGCGACGGAAGATTTCGCGGAAGTAAGGCGCTTCCTTCTTCAGCGACCACTGCTCCAGTTCTGCTCCACCCTTCGCTGCACTCAACTCCAGCAACACACGCTTGGGGTATACGCGCACGTTCACATGCACCGGCTGCGTGGCGCGGTTCTGATTCAGCCCAATCGCAAGTCGCAACAGCACAACACAACGCACCACATCTGCCTGGATCTCCACCGGAACCGCGCGTAGCGGACGATCCATGCCATCCGGACGGCTCTTGCCCAGGTAGCGCGCAATCGCACTCATGATGGTGCGTTCCGTGGGTGAGAAGCCGAAGATTTCCGAGTTCTCAATGATGTACTGCGCGTGCCGGTGATGCCCCTGATGGTTCATGAACTTACCCACTTCGTTCATCATTGCCGCAGCAGCCAGCAACTCACGCAGGTCCGGCGACATGCCATGCACACGCTCCAGCGCGTCGAACAACTTCACCGCATCCGCACGCACCGCGTCCGCACGCTTCAGATCGATGTTGTAACGGCGACAGACCTGCAGCACGCCTTCCCAACGCTCTTGCTCAACAGCTTTATGGACGGACGCGCGCTCATCAGAGTCCGAAAGCATCTGCGCCAGAATGCCGTCGCGCAGTCCCAGTGGCGAATAGCGAAACCCGCTTAGCTCCAGCCGTTCCAGAATGGATGCATAGACAAACGCGCCGCCAATGATGATCTCGCTGCGCTTCGGTCCAATGCCGGGAACCACCATGCGCTCGCTGTTCTTCATCTTCACCAGACGGTTGGCTAACTTCCTTACCGATGCCGCATCCGCTTCCAGCAGCGACAGCTTCCTGACCACGCGCTTCACCGCAGCAGACTTCTTCCCAACGCGCACAACCTTCGCTTTGGCCTTGGTTAAGAATGTGCTTTGACTCGCCTCTGCCAACGCCGCAGCCGCGCCAGACGTAGCAATCACCGCATCTGCATTCGGCTTACCCAGCTTGCGTTCCAGCTTGCGCATTTCGCGTTCGATGTAGATGTGCAGTTGACGCAACTCATCTGCGGTTGGAGGGTCGCTGTGCAGAAACTCCTGCTGCAAACGCACCGAACCAAGCGGCAACGACACCATCTGTTGAATGCGTCCGTTGTCGCTGAAGGTCACCTCGCACGAGCCGCCGCCCAGGTCGATCATCACGCATTTGCCGCGCGCATCCGGCTCGCCAGAGACAACGCCAAGATGGATGAGTCTTCCTTCTTCCAGACCGGAGACCACTTCGACGGTCCATCCGGTGGCCGACTTCACCCATGCTGTGAACGCAGCGGCATTGCGCGCATCGCGCATGGCCGACGTCGCCACCACGCGCACCCGGTCCACTACCTGTGCCTGCACCGCCTTCTGAAATCGCTTCAGCGCACGGATGGTGTTCGCCATCGCATCCGGTGATATCTCGCCGGTTTCAAATACGCTCTCGCCCAGACGCACGACTTCGCGATCCTCGTGAAATACCTTGATCCGGTGCTGTTCCACATTGGCAATGGCGAGACGGCAGGAATTGGAGCCGATGTCGATAGCGGCGAACGTTGGCATTGGCGTCCTTCAGGAGCGAGGTAAGACTTCCCTATGCACCATACATCGTTTGTTGCTGCCCTGCCGATCTGCGCCATTGCAGGCCAAGTCTGAATCACTGCGGATATCTTTACCGTCTTAAGCGCAATACGAATCCATTGCCCTTGCAGGACGCCCGATCGACATGGACTATTCAATCGTCATTCCACTACTGAACGAAGAAGACGCAATTTCCGAGTTGTATACGCGCCTGAAAAGCGAGTTGGAACAGATCGCCTCGACCGGCAAGAGCTACGAGATCATCTTCGTAGATGATGGCAGCCGCGATCGAACCTTTCGCCTGCTGACCGAACTGGCCTCCATGGATTCAACGGTCAACGTGATCCAGTTCCGCCGTACCTATGGCAAAACAGCCGGTCTGGCCGCGGGTTTTGAGATGGCCATCGGCGAGATCACCATCACCATGGATGGCGATCTACAGCATGACCCCTCCGACCTGCCACGTTTCATCAAACGCGTGGAAGAGGGCTACGACATTGTGTGTGGATGGCGCGAGAAGCGCGTGGATAACCTTTGGGTTCGGCGCATTCCCTCTAAGATCGCCAACTACTTCATGCGAAAACTCTCGCGCGTAGAGATTGATGATTTTGGCGGTGGCTACAAGGCGTACCGCACGTCACTCCTACGCGAAGTCCCACTGTACGGCGGCATGCAACGCTTCATCCCCGCTCTTGCATCGCTGCAGGGCGCACGCGTATGCCAGCTCGCGATTCGCAACATTCCGCGTCGTTACGGCAAGTCGCGCTACGGAATTGGGCGCGTCATTCCCGTGTTCTTTGACCTGCTGCGCATTCACTTTCTGTTGAACTATCTGCAGCAGCCGCTGCGCTTCTTTGGATCGTGGGGACTTGCGCTGATCGGCAGCGGAGGCATCATGTCAGTGGGCCTGATCTATGAATGGCTCTTCCGTGACCGCCACGTCATGCTGCATCATGGCCCCTTGATGCTCGCAGCCGCGCTGCTCATCGTGGCGGGCATTCAGTGCTTCATGGGCGGTCTCATCGGCGAAATGTTGCTTTGGCTGAACAAGCGCGGCCAGAAGAGCGATTACAGCATTGCCCACATGATCAGCGGACACGATCGCGAAACGAGCCTTACCTCTTAGGCAAAAACACCACCAAGTACAAACGGGCGACTGCGGAGAGCGGTCGCCCGCTTGTTATTACCACCAAGACGCAGTTAGCTGCGGTTCAGCAGAACGTACTTCCCACCAGACGATCCGATCAAGGTGCCGCCATGTGCGGCCTGCCACTCGTGCGTGCGCTTCGCATCATGCGTTACGAAGAACACCGGCGACCCGCCATTCCACAACGCCAGGAACGAAGCATCATCCTCAAAGCGATGCGGCGCATCCGCATACAGCGAGCCATACCAGAGGTTATTCACCCGTCCGTTCAGCATGTACACAGGCTGTCCGGTGTAGAAGTTGATCGAATCGCCATTGGAATATTCGCCGTCAATCACGATGCGCGCTGCAGGATCCCAGTGCTGCTGAATCACGCGCGCCAACGGCTCCGATCCAAGGATGGGATAGAAGATCCGCAACCCTTCATGCACGCTGCCCAACACGCCACACATGCCCAACGCCAGCACGACATTCGCCGCAAACGTCTTGCCACGCAATTTCAGGAACAGCGGTACACCGGTTGCCAGCAGCAGGCTGGCAGCCATCGTGATTAGGGGCACACGGAAGAACCCGAAAGCATTCGTTGTGAAATCAAACAGATGACCGAACGAAAGCCGGTAGTCATCGGGATGCTGCTGCAATGCTTCAAACAAATCCGCGCCCGGCATAGGAGCCTTTGCCACCACCGCAAGCGCAATGCAGACGATAGCGGCAATCGCAGCAACTGAGAACAGCGCGGCATAAAACCATCGCGAACGCTTCGACTCCCGCGACTCCGCGTCGGAAAGATAATGCCCCGCCAGCAGCGCCAGCGCAGGCACAGCGGGCAGCGTGTAGTACTCCTGCCGCGTGGAAAAGCTAAAGAACAACAGGATCATCGCCGCCCACAGCAACAACATCGTCGTGGGTCCGCCATTGCGCCATGCTGCTCTCCTTTGCCACCAACGCCGCGCCGCACCAAACAGGAACACGCCCCATGGCATCAACCAAACCACCAGCAACGCCCAGAAGGTCAGCAGTGGAACCTTGTCATAATCGCGAGGAATGCGCGTGTTCAGATAACGATTGATCTGATCGTTGACGATGTAAAACCAGAACCACCCCTTCGCTCCGCCGCTGGGAGCATTCTGCTGCCAGGCAAGAATGTGCCACGGCAACATGGTCACGAGAAACACCGCCGTGAAGATGCCTGAACGCATCTTCAACAGCATCTTCAGTTCGCCAATTACCAGCAGATACAGCACTAGCAAACCCAGTGGGAACACGATGCCGATCAGCCCCTTGGTCAGCATTCCCGCCGTACACACCAGCGCAAACAACACCGCGTGCCACGCCTTCGCTCTTCCCTCTGCGCGAATGGAATCCACCATGCGCAGAATCAGGTCTGCGCACATGGTCATCCACAACGCCACCATCACATCGGGGATGAAGAATCGAGTGAAGATGTAAGGCCCGATACAAGTAGCCATTGCCAGGCCTGCGTAGAAACCTGAGCGCTCGCCAAACAGCCGCGTGCCAAAGCTATACACGTAAAGAATCAGCACCAGCACCGACAGCGCCAACGGCAACCGGAACGCCCAGTCATGCATGCCGAAGATCTGTGCGCCACCTGCAGCCAACCAGTACGGCAGCGGCGGCTTATCCAGATAGCGGATACCGTCCACGTAAAGAGTCACGTAGTCATGGCGCGTAATCATCTCGCGCGCGGCTTCCGTGTGGATGGAATCCACATCATCCAGCAGCGGCGGCCCGAAGATGCCAGCGAACTGTGTCAGAAACCAAAGGATTGCGAGAAAAGCAATGTGCCCCGTCCGCAAAGTACTACGTTGCTGTGCCTGCATGAACGCCTTTTTTGCAAAAAATCCGACCGAACTATAGCCGTTCATATTATCGCCGAACACGTACGAAACGCGGCATCCTTTGCCTTTCTGCGGCATAAGGTGCTCGTTACCCATAAGATGAAGCGGTGACGTTGTCTGAACCACTGCCGTCTTCACTGTCCGCGGATTCGCAAGCATTTTCCGGTGCGCTCAAGCGCCGTTCCGTTGCTGTACTGGTAGCCATCTGGCTGGTGCTGCACTTAGGCTGCCTGTTCACGCCCGGACTACTGGACGATGTGGACTCGATTTACATCGAAGCCGCGCGCGAGATGTTGCAGCGCCATGACTATGTCACGCCGTACGTCGACGGTGTCCGTTTCTTCGACAAACCGCCGCTCATGTACTGGATGGCCGCTGGTGGCATGAAACTTTTCGGACCGCATGACTGGGCCGCACGACTGCCACTGTCGTTGATGGTGTTGGGACTTTTCCTCTCCGTGTACGCGCTGGGTCGCAAGCTTTTCGGAGAACGCGGCGGCTTTTATGCAGCGCTTGCGATGGCTACAAGCCTGGGCCCCTACCTTTTCACACGCTTCTACATTCCCGACATCATGAATGCATTGTGGATGACGTTGGGCGTGCATCTGTTTCTGATTGCACTGGACAGCAGCCGAAACGGCCAGATGCGTTCCGCACGCATGGCCACGTGGGCTTTCGGCATCGTGATGGGACTGAATCTACTGACCAAGGGACTCATCGGCATCGTCTTCCCCATCGGCTTTGTTGTGATCTACGCGTTACTGACAAAGCAGTTCAAACGACTTCTGACACTGCCACTGTTCACTTCGTTGCTGCTCTTTGCAGTAGTCGCGTTGCCGTGGCACATCCTTGCAGCGTTACGGAATCCCGCCATCCCAATGCCAGCAGGCACAGGGCTCCCCGCGCGCGCTGGATGGTTCTGGTTCTACATCATCAACGAACACTTCATGCGCTTCCGCGGACTGCGCATCCCGCATGACTACGGCCAGGTTCCAATCCCACTCTTCTGGCTGATGTTCTTCCTGTGGCTGATGCCCTGGGTAGCTTTCCTGCCCGCTGCGTGGACACAGTACGCGCGCATGTGGCGCGATCGCCCGCTGGAAAGCTCCAAGCGCAAGCAGGCCGCGTTGACGGTGCTGTTGTGGAGCGGCATGGTGCTTGGCTTCTTCACGCTCAGCTCGCGACAGGAGTATTACTCGTTGCCAGCACTGCCGGCACTCGCGTTGATGGCTGGCGGTGTTGTTGCCGGAGCTGAGCACGGCGATCCACATCTGCGACGCAACATTCTGCGTGCACACACATGGTTCCTGTTGCCGTTGGGCATGCTCATCGCAGGCATCTGCGGCACGCTTGCGGCAATCTCACCCGCGGCACGCCCGGGCGCGGACATCAGCGAACTGCTCACCAGCAACCCGGATCAGTACAACCTGGCACTCGGTCATCTGCATGACCTGACGACACGCGCCATGGGCTTCTTCCGCGCGCCGCTGGCCATCATGGCGGTGTCCATGTTCGGCGTCGGTCCCATCGCATGGTGGATACGGCGGCATGGCAATCGTCGCATTGCCAATCGCGAACGCGCTGCCAACGCGGTACTCGCGGTCAGCATGTGCGGTGTGTTGCTTGCGGTACACGGTGGTCTCGACCGCTTCTATCCCATCATTGGATCCAAGGGTCTCGCCATGCAACTTGAGACGGTGGTGCAGCCGCAGGACGCAGTGATGCTTGACGGTGAACTCACCAGCGGTTCCACGTTGCTTTTCTACACGCGGCATCCGTTGCAACTTGTAAATGGCCGCGTCAACGGGCCGTGGTTCGGTTCGTTCTGGCCCGACGCTCCGCCCATCTTTGAGGACGAGAACACCCTGCACAAAACCTGGAGCGGAACACAGCGCGTGTACTTGCTGACCTATCAACAATCACGCGTCGCAGACTTGCAACACTTTGGCGCAGTCCATCTTTTCGCCACATCCGGCGGCAAGATGATCCTCACGAATCGTTAACGAACAAGCCACTGCGATACCATTCCATGCGGAAGCGTGTGGCCGTGTTCGAATGCATCCGAGCCGCGATATTCCTGCGAGATCACATTCATGGCACCTGCAGCACTCTCCAAGCAGCAACGCACACAACTGCTCTCCACGCTGCAAGAGCGGTTTGAAAAGAACACCAAGCGCCATGCAAAAATCGCGTGGCGTGATGTGACCGCAAAACTCGAAAAGAACACTGCCGTGCGTTCCCTCTTCGCAATGGAAGAAAGCGGCGGCGAGCCTGACGTGATTGGACGCGATGAAAAAACGGGCGAGATTATCTTCTGCGACTGTTCTGCCGAAAGCCCCGAAGGCCGTCGCAACACCTGCTACGACCGCAAAGGCTACGAGAAGCGCTTGAAAGAAGGATTGCAGCCGATCGGATGCGTCCTGGACATGGCAGCCGATATGGGCATTGAACCGCTGGATGAGGAACAGTACTTCGCGCTGCAGAAGCTTGGCGAATTCGATCTGAAGTCACAAAGCTGGATCAAAGCGCCTGCGGAGTTTGTGAAACTTGGCGGAGGATTATTCGGTGACCGTCGCTTTGGCCGCGTCTTCGTGTATCACAACACGCCGCCATCGTTTTATCGTGCAAGAGGATTCCGCGGCCTGCTTCGCGTTTAGCCTTCTGCCTTCAAACGACCGTCCGGCATGATGCGAAACTGCGTGCCGTGATAACGCGTATCCGCGGGCAGATAACTGCAGCACCACACAACAAAACCAAGCAGATCGCGCAGCGGATAGATCAGCGTCTGAAACACGATGCGCTCCGCACCCAACACGCTAAGCATCGTGAATGCCTGCAGCCAGCGGTTCACCAGCGCAATGCCGAGAAACACCCATGCCGCACACCAGTTACCGAGCGCTGCTTCCAATGCAAACCCAAGCAATCCAAACGGCATGGCAAACGTGAGACCCGTTCCAAAATGCCCTGCTGGACGCGACCTGCGCGTACTCTGCATCCATCGAAGCTGATCACGAAACGAGCGGGCCACACCCTGGTCCGCCACCATCAGCTTGATCACATGCGTACTCATCTCCACGCCCTTGCCCTGTTCGGCGAGTCGATGGCCAAGCACAAAATCCTCCGCCCAATAGTGGCCCAGGTCTTCGTAGCCGCCAGCGTCAAGGAATGTTTTCTTCTCAAGGATCTGTAACGGCCCCAACGCAAAGTCGGTACCGCTGAGCATGTCTGCAATCAGCACGCCCGCGCTCATCTCCACGCTCTTACCCACGGCGTCCAGCCACGTAAACAAGCTGCCGCGATCCACATAGCCCGTGTACAAGCACGACCCCAGAACCACCTGCTTGCCTTTCACGTTGTGTCCGGGCGCAAGAGATTGAACACAACGCAACAACGCGTCGGGCGACACACGCGCATCTGCATCCGAGGTAATCAGGTGCGGATACGTTGCCGCATCACTCATCACACCCAACGAAAACATCTTCGGATTTGGATACAGCGGTTCACCGCACGCAATGAAGCGCACGGGACGGTCGGGATAACGCTGAGCTACCTTGCGCGCAATCTGGAGACCCGCGTCATCCTGCTGACGAGCACAGAAAAGGATCTCGTACGGAACGGGATAATTCTGCTGAAAGAAGCTTTCAATGTTTCGTTCCAACCCCGGCTCCGCGCCGTGCAGGGGCTTCAATACGCTCAGCGGAGGTGTGAATAATTCTTTCCGTTGCAGAACACGCTTGCGCCTTGCAGCAAACTGCAGAGCAGCTACAACTGCCATGCCGCAGAAGATCAACGCTGTTAGCGAACCCAGCGCAGCCATCCAGAACAAGATGCGCGAAACAAGACCAGTGCCAGCAAGCTGCGACAGCGAAACGAAGCTCATCCCCGCTTCTTTGTCGAAGTAGACTTCATCACCACCGGCTTACCCACCAGCACGGGACGACGCAGTGGCACCAGCCCAGCTTCATTGCTGCGTGGCTGCTGCATGCGGCTCAGCATCTCGTCACGCATGTAGCTCACGAAATTCTGCATGTCTTTGTTCATCTGCTCCATGCGTTCACGCATCTGCAGAATGATGGCAATGCCTGCGATGTTCACACCCAGATCCCGCGCCAGGTTCAGGATGAACTCCAGCCGCTCCAGATCCTCGTCCGTGTACAGGCGGGTGTTTCCCTCCGAACGCGAGGGGCGTAACAGGCCTTCGCGCTCATACAAGCGCAACGTCTGAGGATGGATGGCATACATCTCCGAGACTGCGGAGATCATGTAGGCGCCTTTGGAACGTCGCTTGGTAGCCATGACGGTTGCCCCTATTTTACTGATTTGGATGCCGTTTCCACACATAGATATTCCCACGCCGCACGCAACGGCAAATGAACCCTTCGGCGTCTGAACCGATCATGGTCGGCAAAGCGTTAAAACTCGGTGGCAAAGCGGGCATTTGGCTTGCAAAGCGACAGGCGCGTAAACATGGCATGAAGATCAACCTGGCCCTTGGGCTGCTCGGCGCGGGCGTTGCCGCCTGTGAAGCGTGGAAAGCACACCAGCGCGACGCGGCGGTGCGGGGCAAGGTCGTCCTGATCACGGGCGGTAGCCGCGGTCTGGGGCTGGAAATTGCTCGCCAATTCGGTCTCGGCGGTGCGCACCTCGTACTCGTCGCACGGAAGGATGAGGAACTTCGCGAAGCCCTAGGCACATTAATGCGCGGAGGGGCCATCCCGAACGGCGGCACAGCCCACACCATCACCGCCGACATCAGCCTGAAAGAAGATTGCGAACGGATGATCGCCGACGCCACCGAACGCTACGGCCGAGTGGACATCCTCATCAATTGCGCGGGGATCATCACCGTAGGATCGTTTGAAGACCAGCCCACCGAAGCCTTCCGTGACGCCATGAACATCAACTTCTTCGGCCAGCTTTACGCCATACAGGCAGTTCTGCCGCAGATGCTGGCCCGAAAAGCAGGACAAATCGTCAATATTGCCAGCGTCGGCGGCAAGATTGCCGTACCGCACCTGCTGCCTTACGTCGCCAGCAAGTTTGCCTTGGTGGGTCTCAGCGAGGGTCTGCACGCTGAACTGCGGCACAAGGGCGTCCACGTGCTCACGGTCTGCCCCGGCCTGATGCGTACCGGCTCGCAGGTGCAGGTGGATCTGGTTGGCAACGCGGAAAAGGAATACCGCTGGTTCAAACTCGGAGCTACGATGCCGGGTATCTCCGTTGCCGCTCGCGCCGCAGCCCGCACCATTTTCCGCGCTACGGTGGAACGCCGGGCAGAAATCACCATCACGCCGCAGGCATGGCTCGCGGCAAGGCTGGTTGGTGTGGCGCCAGAATCCTCCGCCCGCTTCGCAGCAGCGGCCAGCCACCTGGCCCTACCCGCCGCCAACGGCAATCGGCAGCCGATAAAGGGGTCTGAGATCGAAGCACAACGAAAGGGTCAAAAAGCAGTCAGAAACAACGGAGATACGCGCGCGCCGTTCTCACCGGCCGAGGCGTGAAAATCCTGTTACAAATGGCGTCAAACGGCCACTCGTGGAAAAGATTTATGTGCCAAACGTCGTAGACGGGAGTAGCCTAAAAGTACTCCTAGACCCGTTCCAGGGTCAGACAGGCCGCGAGAACCGGGAAGTACCTCCACTCCCTCTCTCCCGCGGCCTGCCCTATGTCGGAGTCCATATAAGCATTTCGACACCCGCAAATCCGGCAACTCCTACCTTTTGAACCCTGCCTTACTTGTTCAACACTGAGAACCGCCTAGTGTGCCGGCACCATGACGGCGTTCTCGTCTACCTTCGGAATCCCGAAGTGTCCGCTCAGGTGCAGCAGATCCAGCGGCCGCAGCATGCAATCCACACTGACCACACTCATGTTCCGGTCGCCGCGCGTCAGCACGGTCACGCCGGTGATGTTCGTCCCCTGGAAATGCAGCCACATATCCGTCATGTTCACGGAAGCCGCACCATTGGCATTTACCAGATGCTTCCATCCCGCAGCGCGATACTGCGCGTCAATCATGCCCAGCGCGCCGGGATCGTATCGCGCAAAATCCTTCGCGTGAAACGTCCGCACGGTAATGCTGTTCAACCCGGCCACCACACGACGCGTTTCCGGATCGCTGTTGGCAAAGAACTGGTCCGCCGCCGACAGCATGTTCCGATCAAAGGTGAACGATGTTTGCGATGCATTGCTGCTGATAACCTCGCCAAAATTCGGAACCCAGCCGCCAGGCGGCGGAGCAGCCACAGGTGGGGGAGGCGGGGTCTGGCAAACAACTCCCGCAGCCACAATGGCAGCGGCGGTAAAGGTCGAAAGCGAACGGACGAAACCCATATCCAGTGAGACCCGCTTTCCCTGATCGAGTCGCATATCGAACAGAGAAAAGCCGCGCAGATATGCGACAGCCAACCCTGTTGTCTTTCCTGCGTCTCACCCACTGCCATCGAATACGGGGGTGCGTTATGATGTTCGGCATGAAGCTGTCTCGCAGTCGCCGCAAAAAACTGGAAGAAATTGAAGCGCGTATCCAGGAAACTCTCTCCCAGATTCCTGCCGCTGTTGAGGCTGCGTTGCCCCGGTCCAAGTCGCACAAACTGGCCGTCACGGCCGCATGGGTGGCCGGTGGCGTGGGCGTTTTGACGCTGGGCCTCCTCGCAGGCCGCGAACTACGCGTGCGTTATAAGTTGAACCGTCGCACTCCCTACGACTACTACGCCCACGCGGGCGATCAGACGCCAGATTTGGAGTTCGGCGTCGGCATTTAGCAGGTTAACGATCCACCGAGGCCCCACGTTCCACCGCGAGCGTGGGGTTTCCTCTTTGAAACGCAAGGACATACGAACGATGAGCATCGCATTTCTCTTCCCTGGACAGGGTTCGCAAAGCGTCGGCATGGGCCGCGATCTGGTAGAAAAATTCCCCGCCGCAAAAGCCGTCTTTGAAGAAGCTGATGACGCCCTGGGCTATAGCTTGTCCCAGCTCTGCTTTGAAGGCCCCGAAGACCAGCTCAAGCTCACGGAATACACCCAACCCGCAATCCTGACCGTCTCCGTGGCCGCCGCGCGCGTCCTTGCCGACCACGGCGTCACCGCGACCATGGCTGCTGGCCATTCGCTGGGTGAATACAGCGCTCACGTCGCCGCAGGCACCCTCACCTTTGCTGATGCCGTCCGCACCGTCCGCCTGCGTGGCCAGTTCATGCAGGAAGCCGTGCCGCCGGGCAAGGGAGGCATGTCCGCCATCCTGGGGCTCGACGCCGGACGCATCGGCGAACTCTGCCAGCAGGCCAGCGACGAGCACAACTGCATCGTTGCTCCGGCAAACATGAACGCGCCCGAGCAGACCGTCATTTCCGGCGAAGCCTCCGCCGTCACCCGCGCAGGCGAGCTTTGCAAGGAAGCTGGAGCCAAGCGCGTAGTGCCGCTGCCCGTCTCCGCTCCCTTCCACTGCAAGATGATGGAACCCGCCGCCGAACGCCTCGCCGCAGAGCTGGAACGCGTCGTCATTCTCGATCCGCAGATTCCCGTCGCCAGCAACGTCGACGCCCGCATGATCAGCCGCCGTGCCGACGTCCGCGACTGCCTCATCCGCCAGGTGACCGGCGCAGTCCGCTGGGTGGAGTGCATAGAACTGTTGAAGACCAGCGGTGCCACCACCTTCATCGAAGTAGGCCCCGGCAAGGTCCTCAGCGGTCTGATGCGCCAAATCGATCGCGCACAGAAGATGCTGAACGTGGAAGACGGCGACAGCCTGCAGAAGACACTCGCGGCGCTGAACGGTTAATCACGGCCTAAAATTACACGCATGGGCGCGTCGAGCAGACGCTACAATTTCCTCGTCTTATCGGAGACGTGGAAATGCCCATGCGGTTTTTTCTGCCTGCTTTTCTCGTTATCGTGGCACCTCTCGCGCCCGCGCAGTCCGCTCCATTTCGACCACCTTCGACTCTCAACAGGCCCTATTTTGTGGAACTGGAGACGAAACGCGAACAGACGCTCGCAGACGGCACCCACATTGTGCAGGTAACGCGCCAAAAGCGTTATCGCGATAGTCAGGGTCGCATCCGTATGGAGTTCTACCTCAACTCCGATGTAGGTCAATCGCCACGAACCAACGTCAACATCACCGATCTGGCCGCGGGCCAAACGATGAGCTGGATGGTGGGGGACCACATGGAATCCGTGTACACCGTCGGCAAGATACTGGTCGCAACACCATCGGACGGCATCCCCCGACAATCAGTCCCTGCATCATCACAGCAAAACCAGCGTCCACAACAAACGCAGGAACCGCTGGGAATGCAGGATGTCCAGGGTATCTCCTGCAAAGCGACTCGTATAACGACCATCTTTCCCGTCGGCATGATTGGCAATGATCGCCCTGTCACGGTGGTTTCTGAACACTGTATGTCCCAGGAACTTGGACTGGAACTCAGTGGGCACGTCACAGATCCTCGATCCGGCACAACGACGACAACGGTAATCTCCATCAACCGCATGGAACCCGACGCAGCCCTCTTTCGCCCACCAGCGGGTTTTTCGGAACGCAGGATGGTCGACAGCACTGCCGCGCCAACCTCAGGCCAGTAGCGTTGGTTAGGTTCTGATGAGTGCATTCTCTGACCACATTGAAAGGAGTAACTGATGCGAGTATTCGTCGCAGGAGCGAGTGGAGCGATTGGCGAACCGCTGATCGCGGAGTTGCTGAAGCAGGGACACTCGGTAGTCGGCATGACCACAAGCGAGAAACGGGCGAAGGTTCTGGAAAACCAGGGCGCATCCAGCATCGTTGTGAATGCATTCGATGCGGAGGCTGTGGCAACCGCGCTAAAACAGTCGAAGGCAGAAGCGGTGATCGACGAATTGACGTCACTGCCCAAAGATCAGACAGAGATGCCCCAATATGCCGCAGGAGACACAAAGCTCAGGATTGAGGGCGGAGGCAATCTGTTCCGTGCAGCAATTGCCGTTGGCGTACGACGTTACGTTCAGCAATCAAGCGGCTTCTTCTTGAAAGCAGCAAAGGGGGCTCTTGCCGATGAGGACTCACCTCTCGATGTGAATGCAAGTCCGGGTATCGCCGGAAGCGCGCGGATGTACGAAGCCCTGGAACACCGGCTGTTCCAGTCAGACGCAATCGAAGGCGTGTCCCTCCGGTATGGCTTTTTTTACGGGCCGAAGACCTGGTATTACCCGGGAGGATCAGCCGCCGACATGGTGATGCGTCAGGTCACTCCGGTTATTGGCGACGGACAGGGTGTGTCTTCGTTCGTACATATTCAAGATGCCGCCATTGCGACCGTCGCAGCGCTGACAGCGGATGCAGGTGTCTATAACGTTGTGGACGACAACCCTTCGCCACAGAGTGTGTGGTTTCCTGCCTTCGCAAAGTTTCTGGGAGCCCCCCCGCCCCCACACATGACCGAGGCCGACGCAAGGGCGACCGCCGGCGAAGATGCGGTGTATTACGCAACCAAATTGGTCGGCGCCTCCAATGCCAAGGCAAAGCGCGTTCTCGGCTGGCAGCCACGACGGTTGGAGTGGCTGCAGGCTGGATAACGCCTGCTCCACTAACCTTTCGCGTTATAGACGCTCGTTAAAAGCGAATCTGGAATATCGCCATCGTCCACGTTGCCCTTTAAGACTCAGGGCTTCGTTGCTAATACCAATGGCGACGGTCCCGGCGCATCCAGTGTGCGAACGTCAACAAATCCAGCAGCCGTAAGCCACGCGGCGATCTCCTCGAACGAGAACGTATCGCCGTTCTTCGTGTTCACCAGCATGTTCACAGCAAAGATCAAGCTGCCCGGAGGTCCGGTGCGTTCCTCGTTCACCAGAAATTCGGCGATAGAGATGGTGCCACCCGCCTTCAACGCTTCAAACGTTTTCTTCAGGAGCGCCTTGCTGTTCTCCGCGCCTTCACTGTGCAGGATGTGGCCCAGCGTCGCTACGTCATAACCATCGCCGAAGGGAGTCGTATTCAGGTCGCCTGGCAAAAACGTATAGCGCTCCAGCAATCCAAAACGCCCCACCATGGCCTGCGTGGCAGGCAGCACGCCCTCCCAATCAAATGCAGTTGCCAGTACGTTGGGCGCGCTCTGCGTTAGCGCGATGCTCCACACGCCAGAACCAGCAGCAATGTCGAGCACGCGCACCGTGCCCTCGCGACTACCCAGCGCAAGATGACCCGCAAGCACCTGCGCCGCCGGATAGCTCAACGGAAAGATGTCATGTACAAAGGCCTTGAAGAACTCAGAACCATCATCTTCGGCGTTCACAGAGCGCGCAGGTTCACCCGTCCGAACGATCTCATTGAGCTGAAGCCAGTTCGGCAGTAACTGCTTGCTGGTGTGCTTGAACATCCCGCCCTGAAAGCTCGGCTTGGTGCTTACCAGAAACGCCTCGCTCTCCGGCGCAAGCGTGTACTTATCGCCATCGCGCCGTAGAAAATCGAGTCCCACAAGTGCATTCAAGATCGCGCGCAGGCCGCGTTCCGACGCGCCGGAAGCCATGACGATCTCGTCCAGCGTCTTGGGCGATTCATCAAGGATGTCGAAGACGCGATGTTGCAAAGCCGCTTCTATGGCAAGCGTGGGAGCGTATCCCCAAGCAAATTGCATGATGCGTTCAGGAGTAACGGGTGCTGTGGGCGTGCTCATGGTTCGATCATCTCCAGCAAAACATGCGTTGAAAGTGCATGGGCCTGTGCGGCAAACCGCATTGGGAGCAATGGGGATAGATATGCGAGAACGAGCCATTGTGCCATACGGCAGAGATCCGGACTTTTAATTTTTAAGGCGCGACCCAAAGCAAGATGCCCACCTTGAAAGGTGGGCATCTTAAGTTTCCGCGTTTATGCTTTGCCGTGTTTCCTGCGGTAATCCTCCAGGAATTTCGCGATGCGTCCAATCGCCTCGCGCAAATCCGGTTCGTGCGGAAGAAACACAATGCGGAAGTGGTCAGGATGCGGCCAGTTAAAGCCGGTACCCTGCACCAACAGAACGCGTGTTGCTTCCAGCAACTGCAACAGGAACTGGCGATCGTCCTTGATTGGATATAGTTCCGGGTCAAGCCGCGGAAACATGTACAGAGCAGCCTGCGGCCGCACACACGTTACGCCCGGAATCGCAGTCAGCAGTTCGTACGCCAGGTCCCGCTGGCGGCGCAGACGTCCGCCCTCACCCACGAGGTCATGAATGCTCTGGTAGCCGCCCAGCGCTGTTTGAATCGCCCACTGTCCCGGCACATTCGCACACAGCTTCATGTTGGCCAGCATGTTCAGACCTTCAATGTAATCGCTGGCAGCACGCTTATCGCCGGAAACCACCATCCATCCCGCACGATAACCGCAGGCACGATAGCTCTTCGAAAGCGAGTTGAACGTCAACGTGAGTACATCCGTGGACAGACTCGCAATCGCCGTGTGCGTCACGCCGTCATACAAAACTTTGTCGTAGACTTCGTCCGCCAGAATCACCAGACCATGCTCACGAGCAATCGCAACAATGCCGCGCAGAATGTGATCGGGATAAAGCACACCCGTCGGATTGTTCGGATTGATAACGACAATTCCCTTGGTGCGCGGCGTGATCTTCGATCGAATGTCCTCCAGATGGGGAATCCAACCATTGGCTTCGTCACACAGGTAATGCACGGGCTTGCCACCAGACAAACTCGTGACTGCCGTCCACAGCGGATAATCCGGTGCGGGAACCAGCAATTCATCGCCATCGTTCAGCAGCGCATTTACAGCCATCGCAATCAGATCAGAGGCGCCGTTGCCCAGGTAGACGTCTTCCAGCGTCACACCCTGAATACCCTGCGTCTGGGTGTAATGCATCACGGCTTTGCGGGCGGCGAAGATGCCCTTGCTATCCGAATAACCCGCCGAATTCGGCAGATTACGAATCATGTCCTGCTGGACTTCTTCAGGCGCATTGAAGCCAAACACGGCCAGGTTGCCGATGTTTAACTTGATTAACTGCTGGCCTTCATCCTCAATCTGCTTGGCACGTTCCATGATGGGACCGCGGATGTCATACAGAACATGTGCCAGTTTGGTGGATTTGCTTATCGTTTTCATGTGGGCTCAAGTCATGCGCATGCAACACAATACGCATGACTCAAACGATACGCGATTCCGCGAATGAAGGCAGCCTGTCTAAACCTTTTGACTGCAACTCCAGAAGGTGTAAGACATTCCCAGCAAAACACCCGCACCCACTGCCCAGCCCCAAGCCGCTGGTCCGTCGCCCACAGCAAGATGCGCAATCACAGCGGAAACAACCGTAATAGCAAAGCCTGCATAGGCCCACTCCTTGATCCACGATGGAATTACAGGCACAAGCAACGCAATCACTCCCGCAAACTTGGCCCATGAAAGCTCAACACGGAAGTAGCTAGGAAATCCGAGATGCGTAAATGCCGCAGCCACTTGCGGTAGCTTCAACTGCGCATACGCGGTGAAGGTCATGTGGATGGCGAAAAGTGCCGTGGTGATCCAAAAACCCACGGCACATCGCTTCGACGCCATTACGCAGCGCTCCCAGCCAGTACCTGCTCCAACTGGCCCATAAACTTCTGCCATCCGTACTGTGCGCCACGGAACGCAGCTTCCTGATCTTCGCGGAAACCAGACTGCTCCATCCGAAGATGCGTACCACCCTCTTCCGGTGTCAACGTAAAGAGCACCACACTCCCCAGCCCCATGGAACCCCATGTGTACGAAAGCTTCCGCTGAGGCTCAATCGCCAACACTTCGCAGTCAATCACGCCATTCCAATTCGCCACAGGTTCAGCGCGAAACTGAAACGACTTGCCGACTTCAGGACTGAAGTCATTCTTCATAAGCCACTGTGCCAACAGCGCAGATTCCGTCAGCGCTCGCCACAGTTTTTCAGGAGGATGCGCGAAGCTCCTCTCAATCACAACACTACGGTATGTTTCTGTGGAGTTGCTCATGGTTCCATCCTTTCCAAAACTTCTTCAAGCTTGTCGAAGCGTTCACGCCAGAAGGTGCTGTAGTGCCGTAGCCAATCGGCAATCGGCTCCAACGCTTCCGGGCGTGAGCGATAGTGTGTCTCGCGCCCATCTCGTCGATGCCGCACCAGCTTTGCCTGTTTGAGGACCGTCAGATGTTTCGAAACAGCAGGCTGCGAAACACCCGCAAAGCGAGTGAGCGCATGCACTGTCTGCTCCCCTTCCCGAGTCAGCTCTTCGAAGATTGCTCTTCGAGTGGGGTCAGAAAGAGCGCGAAACACGAGATTGGCATTAGCGTTTGGCACGAAGAAAACCATAACCACTTGGTTATGGATAGTCAAGCAACAATCGAAACAAAATTTTGCAAGGCGAAACCTTGTCCTGCGTCAAAAGCCCACTCCGCATGAGTCTGCGAAGTGGGCAGATGATGTATGTGATTGGAACTACAGCGACGTAGTGCCAGTGACCAGGAAGCGGCGATTCAGCCAGCGACGTACTGGCTCGTCGACAAGCTTGAGGCAGGCATAGGCAATCGCCACGGCTGTAACGAACAATGCCGCACCCCACGTAACACCCTGCATTGGTGTCAGCTTTCCGTCGTACACCTTGGCTGTGTAGATGTAAATGAGTGAGTAGTGCGTGATGTAGAGCGGATAAGAAATTGCACCTGAGAAACGGCATAGGTGAGTCGCCGTGCGTCCGCTGATCTGCTCACCTGCACCCATCGCGACGACAATTGGGAATACGAAGATGATGACCATGGCCTCATACAGACCGTTCATCCAGAGCGAGGCCGTGGTGCCAAAACGCGGCAGGATGAAAGTGACCACAAGCAACAGACTGCACCAAAGAAATGCATTCCGCACATGAATGCGCTTGTGCATGCGTTGCAGCAGCATGCCCGCGAGGAATGGAAAAGCCAGTCGGAGAAAACCGATCTTGAGTTCCATCGCATTCACGGACCAGCCGCCCGTAATGTCGCCGCGCGGTGTCGTCACAAGGTAGTGCGTAAGCAATGCCGCAGAGAGTACCGTGAGCACCATCAACACACGATTGGATACCTTGCGCAGTCCAAGCGCATAAGCAATGTTGGCGATGTATTCAAAGAACAGCGACCATGCCGTACCGGCAAGCGGATGCATCTCCTGCCAGCCGCGAATGTCCATGGAAATCGGAATCGGAATCACCGTGCATCCGATCAGCGCGATCAGAATCAGTCGCGACACCGATGTGGTGGCGACAATCGGAAAGATCTTCGGGCTGGCGCTGAAGTAAAACAGCAACGCACCAATAACGTTTCCCATGATAAGCATGGGCTGCAAGCGAATGATGCGGCGCTTGAAGAAGTCCCACAGCGTCATGCCTGGTTGGCCGTTCGCGGGATTCCAGCGGCTGTCATACGCATAAGCGATGACAAAGCCAGAGAGCATGAAGAAGAAGTCCACTGCCAGGTAGCCGTGGTTGATGATCTGTTTCGCGTGGTCGCCGCCGTTCCATGTTTCGCATATATGGAACAGAACCACCATCATGGCCGCGACGCCGCGCAGTCCGTCAAGGATTTCAAAGTGCTGTTTGGGTTGAATGCGGGCGTGTGACTGGCTCATAACTTCCAACCACCATACACAAACCGTCGCCGAGCACGCACCATCAGCCGTCACGCAATCGAATTATCTTCCAGTCCCGCTACACTAACGCCATGGCTTTGCTCTCCGTTGAAAACCTGAACATTCGCTTCGGCAACAGCACTGCCGTGGATAGCATCTCGTTTTCCATCAACGAAGGTGAAGTGCTCGGTCTGGTGGGTGAATCCGGTTCCGGCAAATCGGTTACCTCGCTTGCGATCCTGCGTCTTCTCGCTCCGTCTGCGGCGATGACCGGCACCATCTACTTCGACGGTCATAACCTACTGGATCTTTCCGAGAAGCAGATGCGTGCGCGTCGTGGACGCGACATCAGCATGATCTTTCAGGAACCCATGACGGCACTGAATCCCGCCATGAACATTGGAGAACAGATCGCCGAAGCCGTCCGCGTGCATCATCCAAAACTCACTAGGGCTGAAATAAAAGACCGCGTCCTTGAATCACTGAATAGTGTTGCGCTTCCCGATCCAACGCGCCGCAGCAAGGATTACCCACACCAGTTCAGCGGTGGCCAGCGTCAACGCATCATGATTGCTATGGCCGTCGTAAACCAGCCGCGATTGCTCATCGCGGACGAACCCACCACCGCGCTCGACGTCACCGTGCAGGCGCAGATTCTTCGCCTGCTGCGCGACCTTCGCGAACGCCACGGCCTGAGCATGCTCTTCATCTCGCACGACCTCGCCGTTACAGCGCAGACAGCGGACCGCGTGGCCGTGATGCGCCACGGCCACATTCTGGAAACCAACACTGCCGCCGAACTCTTCCGCGCACCGCAGGACAGCTACACACGCGCACTCCTCGCTGCTGTTCCCACCATGCACACCGACCGTAAACGCCCGTTAGCGACTCTCTAGGTCGTCCTGGTCCCAGAAGCAAAAGATCGATTTGCTCTGCCAGCGTGGAGATTAGAATTCGTCCGCAATAGTTGTAGCTGAGACGCGCTGTTTGTAAGAGAATTAGCCGCACAAATACCGCCCGGAATTCCGTGCGGCAGGACTTCACGTATCGCCCGAGGGAGATATGGAGAACGGCTGGTTTCAACGGAATATTGTTTTGATTTCTGGCAGCATCGTGTTGCTCACACTGCTGTTTCTCGTTGCTGTCCTATGCCTGGCTCCATCGCAGATTGCAGTTCAACGAAAGCCCATCGCAATTTCACATCCTCAGAAGAATGTCACCTTGGTCGCGAGCCTGGACAGCGACCGTATGGAGCCGCGCGAGAACGTGCTGTTGCACGTTAAGATGCTGTCCGACGTTCGTAAGCCAATGCATCTGGAAGTTTGCTCTGAACTGCCGAACACAGTGCAAACGACAAAATGCATCTATTGGACACCCCGAAACGTATCCTCAACCCTCAACTTGCCGGTCAGCGCCGGAGAAGATGTGGGCACAGAGAAAATGACCATCACGGTCACGGCTTTGACCTCAAAAAAAACATCAGGCCTGGGCTTCCATCAGACGATTTTGGCGCTCGGCCCCTTACGCGTAGAGGACTCTTACCCGGAACTAGGGTGGATGTGGCCTGCTGCTCGCAGAATGCGAGTGACACTGAAGGACCTTGGTGTCCCCATTCTGGTTGCCATATTGGGCGGCTGGTTTACCTGGATGGCAAACCGGCGCGCAGAGAAAACTTCCAAGCTGACAAGCCAGCGCACCGAAGAGAACGAGGTGCGAAGGAGCCAGTTCGCCAAGATGCAGAAGATGACCCAGAACTACTACACACACATCGTGGGTCATGCGCGGCTTGCAGTCGCAAATCTCAAGGCCTCTGGAACGGACGCGGAGAAGGAAGCCGCAGCGGAGCGAGCGAAGTTTCACCTGCTTGGCCTGCTGCTTTACAACTCCCGACTGCTGGAAAAGGAGGGCGGGGTTTTCTTCACGGACCTGGACGCGGAGGAGGTTTACAGGAATGCGATCGACCTGATCTTTGAACAGATACGGACCAATTTGGGGGGAGAACAGACATTTCGCCCCGCTCTGCGAAAGCTTTCGGACGGGGCCGTAGAGCGCACCAAGGGTTCAGCACCGAACCCGGACACTGACTATTCGGGTGCTTCGCCACGGTTTGCCGATTACCTGGCAATCCAGAACGATGCCGACATTACAGCCTGGGCACTACCAGCCGCGAATAGCCCCGAGCGAAATCGGCTGATATCTGCCTTGGAAATCCTGAAAGCCGCAACCAGTTACGAATACGACGAACCACTGTATGAGCATTGGTATCGGAAGCCCAAGGCTGTGGAATACATAGAGCTTCCCAAGCTGGACGACATCGCTAAGCTTCCAGATGACAGGCGCAGAGTATGGCACGACCTGCTCGGAAACCTCAAAAAATGGTTTCAAAGGGGTGGAAAGGAGATGGACAGGAGTGATTCTGGACCGGCGGAGCCGTCAGAAGAGATGCTGAATGAACTGGAGAGAATTTTAGCCCTACGTCAGCCTTCGGGCCTGAAGTGAACACACCACAAAGCGTGTCTCGGCATGAGAAGCAAGGCAAAGAAGTGGAAAGCTTAACCGACTATGTCTGCGCCTTTGTGCACTTGAGGTACCTCCCGAATACTTTCTCAGAGCATACGCTCCAGAAATAAAATGCACAACGGGTACAAACGGATTCGGCCGGAGTGGGTTAGCCATCGTTGACAGAATCCGTTAAGCTCCTTATCCACTATGACTTACACCGCATTGCCGCGTTTCTTCAATCCAGGCAGCGCCCTGAACCCTTGTCCTGCGCCTACCTTCCTGTAGCATGGATAGGTTCGCGCGTCCGCGCAGACCCTGTTTCCTGATGCGCGCACTCGTTCTCTCCGACATCCACGGCAATCTTGAAGCACTCAATGCTGTGCTGGAAGACGCAGGCTCATGGGATGCGCTATGGAACCTTGGGGACGTGGTCGGATACGGCGCCAGCCCCAACGAAGTCGTCGACCAGATGAGTCGTCGCGCCACACAGAATGTGCGTGGCAATCACGATAAGGTCGCCAGTGGCATCGAGTCGGCCGAGACCTTCAACCCATCCGCACGCGAAGCCGTGGAGTGGACACGGGAACATCTTTCCTCGGAATCCATTGAGTGGCTCAAGGTGCTCCCGCACGGGCCCATCAAGGCGGACAATGCCGATGTTTCCCTCGCGCACGGCTCACCTGTACATGAAGACATCTACATCCTGAACATTCGCGACGCCTGGCAACCGCTGCAGGTCATGCAGCAGCAGGTCACCTTCTTTGGCCACACCCACATTCAGGGCGGCTTTGGCTGGCAGGACGGCCACTGGTTCACGGTGATCCCCAAGTACCTTCGCGGTTCCGGTCCCTGCTGTTGGACAATCTCGATGGAAGAAGGGCGTCGCTATCTGTTGAACCCCGGCTCCGTAGGACAGCCACGCGATCTCGACCCCCGCGCTGCATACGCCATTTACGACAGCGACGAGAAGACCATCACTTTCCATCGTGTGCCCTACGACATCGACCTCGCCCAGGGCCGCATCCTGCTCGCAGGCCTGCCGGAAAAACTCGCCAAGCGGCTCCGCATAGGCCGTTAGACCTCAGTTGGCTCCTGGCCGGTCGATGTGATCGATCACAAGCACTTCAACTTCGCCTTTGGAACGCTCAAGCTTAAGCCCAAGCTGTTCACGCAGAGCCGTTGGCAACGACGGGGCCGCTGACAATCCTGTCGCCGAAGCTGCCACATCTGCATCGTTCGTCCATTGCAAGCTCATATCGAACCCACCCGAGAGACCCGTTGCGTCTGCAACCACGCTATTCAGGTCGGTGTTGTAGCTATGGGAAAGGCTTACAGCCAAATCCGCGAAAGTGACTCCCTTCCCTTCCAACCTCCGACTCGAGCCGTCCTCAGTCCTATGCAAACCGCAAAACGGTACCGCTGGCTTCCCGTTGGAAGCCATGTCCGGCTGCGCGTCTTTCACGTATGGCCTGCAGCTTCCGTCAATCGAGCGATGGAGCTTGGATGTCCCCTCAATAACCCGCAACTCGTAACGCGGCAGGACCCTGATTTCTCGATGCGCCTTCAATCCAAAGCGCTCCTGCAGAAGAGCCTGGAGCATCGGTCCTTCCATCTGGTTCACCGTTGTGCCGCCGCTCGCCTTTGCGGTGACATCGTAGTGTTCGGAAGCCGTCCATGAGGGCGCACCGACCATCTGGAAGTCCTGAACGCCATACGCAATCAGCAGAAGCCGCTGCACTGAGATGTTCGTCGCCGCGAACCGGCCCGGTGTCGCTTCAAGCAGAGACCGTCCCTCTCCGTTGTTTGGCCGAACCGACGCAACATCAAACGCAGTCTGAGCACGGCCAGGTATTGTTCCGCAAAAAAGCAGTACTGCCGCAAAAGAAACGAAGCGGAGCCTACTGGCTCCGCTTCGGACTGAAACATGGATCGACATCCTTCGCCTAGGCATCCGGAATCTCATGCAGCTTCATGAAGTTCGTACCGCCAATGCGGCTGGCCGTGCCGCCCACAATGCCCAGCACCTCGCGCGACTTTGCTAATCCGAGGCTGCACAGCTTCTCCACTGCCATCTCCACCTGCAGATCGCCGCCGCCAAAGCGGTCCACCTGTAGCGGATACACGCCCCACAGCATCATGCACTTGCCGATGACATCGTCCTCTGTGGACAGCGCATAGATCTGTACATTCGGGCGGTACTTAGACAGCAAACGTGCCGACGTTCCCGACTCCGTAAACACGGCAATCGCCTTCAGATCCAGATCCTCAGCCGAATGCGCCATGCTCTCGCAGATGGTCTCTGCCACGCTCAACTGCGCGCCCTTTGCATGCATGGGCAGTTGCGGAGCCGTCGTGGGATCCAGCGTCATCTGCGACTCTGTTTCCACAATGATCTTCGCCATCATGGCCACGGCCTGCACCGGATATTTGCCCGCTGCGGACTCTGCGGAAAGCATCACGGCATCGGTACCGTCATACACGGCATTCGCCACGTCGCTGGCTTCCGCACGCGTCGGACGTGGATTGTCGATCATGCTCTCCAGCATCTGCGTCGCCGTGATCACCGGCTTGCGATACGCCAGTGCACGACGGATGATGTGCTTCTGAATTGCAGGCACCTTCTCCGGCGGCACTTCCACGCCCAGATCACCACGCGCCACCATCAGCGCGTCGGTCTCTTCCAGAATCTCTTCCAGGTTCTCAATCGCCTGCGGCTTTTCGAGCTTCGCCACAATCCACGCGTCGAAGTTCAGTTCCTTCATACGGCGGCGCGTGTAACGAATGTCTTCCGCGGTGCGCACAAACGACAACGCCAGCGCATGCACGCCCTGCTTCGCGATGAATTCGAGGTCTTCCTCGTCCTTCTCCGTCAGCGCAGGAACCTTCACCGGGATGCCCGGCAGGTTGATGCCCTTGTTCTCGCCCAGATAGCCGCCGTTGACGATGTCGCACACTACGTCGAGACCATCGACGCGCGCCACCTTCAGCTCAATCAGACCGTCGGACAGCAGAATCGTGTCACCCGGTCCCAGGTTCTCCGCCAGCGTGGGGAACACGGTACTCACCTTCTCGGCGGTTCCCTTCATCTCGTGCGGTGTAATGATGAGCTGCTTGCCAGCTTCCAGCAGCACCGGCTTGCCGTCGACGAGCTTGCCCGTACGGATCTTCGGCCCCTGCAGGTCGGCCAGCAGGCAGATCGGCTTGCCTTCGCTCGCACTGACCTCGCGCACCATGCGGATCAGTTCCGCCTTCTGTTCATGCGAGCCGTGCGAAAAGTTCAGACGCGCCACATCCAGACCAGCGCGCACCAACTGCCGAAAGACCTCCGGCGAAGACGAAGCCGGTCCCAGCGTTCCTACAATCTTGGCGCTGCGGCCCAGGCCGCCCAGCAGAAAATTACCTTCGCTCATCGTTCTCCAGACCGGACGTATGAAAATTCCCGTCGGCACAGCTTAATTTTTCCCCTCGAAGAAGGGAAACAATCTGTGCAATGGGGCCTCTCGCATTATCGGTAACTATACGGATTCCGGCAAACTCGGGCGAATATCGCTCACTCCGGAGTGATATCCGCACTGTTCAAAAATTCACACACCGACTCAAATATCGAAAACGGTTGGCCCTGCGTCGCGCGCAAGCTCCGCATTCAACTCCGCGCCGCAAAGTACCGTCAACGACGTCAGAAAGAGCCATACCAGCAACACCACGCCCGTTCCCAGCGATCCATACACCTTCGAATAGTGCGTGTATCTCGTGACATAGAAGCCGAATGCCAAAGTGGAGACAAACCATGTTGCCGTGGCAAACGCCGCTCCAGGCATGACTTCGCGCCAGCCCGGACGCACCGGAATTCCAAATCGATAAATCACCGCCAACACAGCAGCCGTTGCACTCAGCGACGCCACCCAGCGAACAACATTCGCCGTCCAGTACAGCCCCGAATCCCAACCGGTAGGCGAGTACCGCATCAACCCCAGCAAACCGTAATGCCCGAAGATCACCAGCAGACTGGCTACCGCCATGGGCAACGCTGCAATCGGCACCATCAGGTACGACTGCAACTGCCGACGCAGCAGTCCACGCCATCCACTGCCCCAGCAGTTCTCCGTCAGACCATAGGCGCGGCGAAAACCTTCCATCAGCGTAGCCAACACGCCGGCCGCACCACCAACGCTCACAAAAATCGCCGCCAACAGCACCGTCGTTGACTGCGGCTTGCTATGCGTTGTGTTGAAAAACCCGGAAAACAGGGGCCACACACTCTCGGGCAAAACGCGTACGGCAAACACTTCAATCTGCGACCGTAGCGGTCCCGTGTACGGCACCAGCGCAATCATGGCGGCCAGCACTGCAATCATGGGGAAGATCGCAAAGATGGCCGAATACGCCGTCGCCTTGGCCGTGTTCAGGCAGTCATGCTGAAAAGCGTTCCAGTACGCCAGACGCACCTTGTCGGTGAAGCGAAGGCCCTCGTTGCCCAGGCCCGCGCCCATCTCCATGGCATGACGATGTGCCGAACGCGCGCGTTGCAACACTGCCTCCGCGGCGCGATTCGTGCGTCGCGTCGTCTGGTCAATATCCTCTGAGTCTGTCGGAACCAGCTTTATCTCCCCTGCATGCAACAAACCCGGTGCATGCCTAAAGGATGCGCCCTTGACCAACGAGGTGCAAGCAATCGTAAATGGACTTGTTTCCACATCGGCGATTCCGCATGAATAGATACATGCTCACCCGGCGCAGCTTTCTCTCCACGTCCACTCTTACGGTGTTTTCGTTGGCCGTTCCACAAGCCCGCGCGGACGAGAAGCGAAACATCTTTCAGCGCCTCCCGCAACAGGTGGCCACGTTGGAAAAAGACAACGGTGGCCGCATCGGCGTTTATGCGTTGGACACCGGCAATGGCAAATCCGCAGGCATTCGCGAAGACGAACGCTTCCCCATGTGTTCCACATTCAAGTTTCTGCTAGCCGCCGCGGTTCTCAAACTCGTGGATGACGGAAAGCAATCGCTTGATCAACCGCTCCCCATCCCGAACAAGCCGCTGATCGGCCACTCGCCACTGACCGAACCACATGCAGGCGCAACCATGCCCATCGCTGCACTCTGCAATGCCATCCTCAATCAGAGCGACAACACCGCTGCCAACGTCCTGCTAGAGGCCATCGGCGGTCCCCCAGCCATCACGGCATTTGCGCACACGATTGGTGACGAATCCACACGCCTCGACCGCAACGAACCCGATTTGAACACCAGTATCGACGGCGACCCACGCGACACCACCACGCCCGTTGCGATGGCGAAGAATCTGCAACGCGTGCTGTTCGGAAACGCCCTCAAGCCCGCATCACGTCGCCAGATCACCGAGTGGATGGAGAACAGCCTCACCGGCCTCGAGCGCCTGCGCAAGGACATGCCGGAGGGCTGGCGCGCTGCGGACAAAACCGGCTCCAACGGCGAGCACACGACCAACGACATTGCAGTCTTATGGCCCATGCGCCGGCCACCGGTCATCGTCACCTGCTACATCACGCAATGCCCCGGCCCGGAGACAAAACGCGGAGCCATGATCGCTGAAATTGGCCGCTTCGTTCGAGAAGCCATCCTCTTCGGCTAAAGACAAAAGGGCAGGCGTAGAGCCTGCCCTTTTTTGTCCATTCACAGTCGCTAGTTGATGCTGACTGCCTTGTTCTTTACAAACGTCACACTCACCGGCTTGCCGTCGTTATCAAACAAGACGGTTCGATCACCCACCGCCCCCGGCCCGGGCTTGCTCACCTGCCCCAGCGCCAGATCGGTCTGCAACTCGTTCATGCCCTTCTCCGCGCGGTGTTCGTCCACCGCCTTCCACACCTCAGGCTTCCAGTGCTTGTACAGCTCATGTGGATCGTCATAGAAAAAGCATTCATCGATGAAGAAGTTATAGAACTTGCCTTCGCGATCTCCCACCGGCGTGCCCCATAGCTTCGCAGGATCATCCTTGCGATGGAACAGCATGATCACCTGCGCATCGCCCTTGGGCACGCGGCTGTACACCGACGCAGGCGCCTTCTGCTCAATGAAATTCACCACTTCCAACGGCTCCGCACCCAACAACAGCGGACCGGGATGCGTGTAATCCATGTGCGCCGCCGTGGCAGGATATGCATTCAACTGCCCGGCTGCGTAGACCCAGATACGCTTGCCATTCAACTCACGCGCATCCTTCAAATCGGTCTGGTGCAGCTTACGAGGCAGTACCATCTCGTCCGCGGTGTAGCTTTCTTCCACCGCCGCAACAGGCTTCGCAGCCTCATGCCGCGTGCGCCAGATCAGGAATACACGCACAGCGGCCACCACCACCAGAAGCAGGGTGAACCACAAAATCAGTTTCTTAATGGAAGGCCCTTTGCTCTCAGGAACATCGTTCCCGGAACCACTGGAAGCAGGAGTATCAAACATGCCCATATCGCAAGCAGATTAACTCAGACTGCAGACCACATACACCGTGAGCAACAGAAAGCTGCTCTCTAATCGACAGGTTCGCTGTTGGCATAAGCAGCATTCGCCTTCAACAGCTCTTCCGAATTCAGCGAATTCACATCCCGCAACTTGGGAAAGAAGATGCTCCACAACACCGTCACCATCACTGACCCGATACCGCCAAACACCACGGCCCGCACCGCGCCAAACCACTGCGCCGTTAAGCCGCTTTCAAACTCGCCAAACTCATTCGAAGCGCCAAGGAAAAGCCAATTGATGGCCGATACGCGACCACGCATCGCAGGTGGCGTGCCAAGCTGCAGAATCGTCTGCCGAACAATGACGGAGATGTTGTCGCTCGCACCCAGCACAAACAGCGCAGCCAGCGAGAGCGGCAGCGACTTCGACAAACCAAACACCACCGTCGCAATGCCAAACACACCCACCGCGACCAGCATCAGCTTGCCGGCGCTATGCCGTATGGGCCTCAGCGACAGCGTCACTGACGTACACAATGCTCCCAACGCCGGTGCAGCACGCAAAATACCCAGGCCGCGCGGCCCGGCATGAAGAATGTCCTGCGCAAAGATGGGCATCAGGGACACTGCGCCACCCAGCAGCACAGCGAACATATCCAGTGAGATCGATCCCAGTAGCAACTTCGCCTTGCGCACATAACGCGCGCCTTCCATCATCGTCTGCAACGACATGGCGCGATTCTCTGCCTGTTCCTTGCGCGGCCGCAGCGTACTCACCAACACCACGAACGTCAGCATGGTGCACATGGTCAACGCATACACAACGGGCGCACCCGTCCACTGGGCCATCGCACCCGAAAATTGAATTGTGAAGAGCAATCCGCCGATCGCTGGTCCGCTGATGTTCGCAATCTGGAAGATTGCCGAGCCCCAGGTCATCGCGTTTACAAACGCGCCCTTGGGCACAAGCTGCGGCTGAATGGCCGACGACGCAGGCCCGCTGAACGCGCGCCCAGCGCCAATGAAGAACAACATCACGTAGATGTACAGCACATGCCGCACGCCCACCAGCGACATGTACAACAACACCGCCGTACATATGGCCTGCATCGCATAGCAGAGAACGATGATGCGCTGGCGATCATATCGATCCGCCGCATGCCCCGCAGGCAACACAAAGAAGATGCCAGGCAAGAACAGCGCCAGGCCAGTGCAGCCCAGCAGAAACGCATTATGTGTCAGTTGATAAATCTGCCATGCAACGGCGACAGACTGCGCCTCCGCACCCATAATGGCCAGCATGCGCGCAAGCTGATAGCGACGAAAGTTGCGCGACGAAAACGCCGCGCCTTCCCTGCCTTCAGAATCTAACGGACGTTTGCCGTGATGCACTTCACTGGAATAGGCGGAGTCGGGCATCCCTGTCTTCTATGGTGACATAGCAAGGACTCACCCGTTGCGTCTGCCGTTAGCAGAGTACAGAAACTTTAATCACCCAGGTAAGTGTTGTACTGCGACTCCACCACGCCAGTGTTACGCGCAAGTTGCAGCTTCGCCGTGTTGAACTGGTAGAGCGCGCTCACGAGTTGCGCCTGTGCATCCGCCAAAGTGGCCTGCGCACGCACCACCGGCAGGTTGTCGTCGATTCCTGCGCGATAACGTTGCCGCGTCTCATCCAAGGCTTCGGACGCCAGGCCCACGTTGCTCGTGGCATCCTTCACCAACTCGTCCGATGTGTTCACGTCCAGCATGGCTGAACGAATCTGCGCCTCAATGAAGGCCTTCAGGCTGTCCACTTCCTTGCGCAGATGAACCAACCGCGCATCGGCCACTTCGCGATCACCACGAATGCGAGCTTCTTCGAAAATGGGAAAGTTGATGCCGCCCTGCGCCGAGAACACGCCGTGATACAAACCGCGTGTCTGGCCCAGAACACCGTAGAAACCGCCCAGCGTGACTGCGGGCAGCCGTTCATACTTCACAGCCTTCCGCTGCAGCTCGGCAGTCTTCATCTGTGCCTGCAGAGCCAGCAGATCCTTGCGACGCTTCAACGCCACCTGGTTCGCAGTTTCCAGCGGCAGTGCTTCCAGTTCGTGGTACGGCACGGCGTCGGTCAGCTGTAGCGGCTGATCGGCCGCCAGTCCCATGAACCGGTTCAACTGCACCTTGTCTTTCTCAAACTGGGCGGTATTGGCGATCAATTCCTGCTGACGATTCTGTCTCTCCACGCGTGCACGGAGCAGATCCAGATTCGTTCCCGTTCCCGCATCCTTGCGCGCCTGCGACTGACGCTCCAGCTCTAAATCACTGGCAACCTGCGACTTCGAATTCTCAATAGAAGCCATATCCGACAGCACCTGGATGTACTGCGAGGCCACCTTGTTCACCACGTCGCCGCGATCAAGATAGAGCTGCCACTTGGCCACATCGGCCACGGATTTCGAAGCCTTGTACACCTCATATGCGGGCAGGTTGAACAACTGCTGAGAAACATTCAACTGCGCGCCGGTGGTGTCATATTTCACGATCGTGTTGAAGGTCGTTCCCGGGGGCAGTAACCCAGACAGCGAGCTCGGCTTAAAGCCCATCGCCGCCAGGTTCACTTCCTGCGTATTCGTCTTACCCACAGCGGTCATCACCGGAATCAGCGCACTGAACGCAGTTTTCTGCAAGCCGCTGATCTGCCGCTGATTCTGCAAATCAACCGAGATCGTCAGGTTGTGTTCCAGCGCGATACGCACAGCGTCGTCCAGCGAGAGCGCCAGCGGCTGTCCCGTGGAAACCGGAGTCGTCACACCATGTCCCAGATCCTGCGGCTTGGCGGCAGCCAGAGCAGCCTGCACCGGCTGCGATACAGCCTGCGGCGCCGGGGCCTCCGGGAGGTTCAGCGCGTCGGCCACGGGTGGCTGCTTCTGTGATGAGGGACCAGTCTGGATGGCGGGTCCCTGTGTGGGAGTAACCGGCTGGGTCTGCGCGGAGGCAACCATCGGCACCGCCAGCACTACTGCGGCCCACATCGGCAATCTTTTCGAATAAACGCTTTCGCTCAAGGCTTTCTAACTCGGAACCCCGGAAGGGGCAGACATTTCATTCGATTCCCGGAAGGGCTCAGTGGTTGCGGAAAGTTTATCGTGCGCCACCTTGCTTACAGCGACTTTCTACCCGGCCATACGTCATAGAATGCAGAACATGGCGCATGTGTGGCCCGTGAGCCCGCGCCGGGAGACCCGAAACCCATGTCGATTCGCCGCACCGTGGCCGCTTCTCTGTTTGCCATCGGCCTTGCCATTGTCCCCGCTGCCCACGCGCAGTTCGCCGGAACGCCCGATCCTTCCACCTTCCGCGACACCTCCATGCTGAAGCCGCCCGCCGGTCACAAGGTGGCGATTATCGAATTCTTCGACCTGGAATGCCCGGCCTGCCGCACTGCCAACCCAATCGTGGAACGCGCCGCTGCCCAGTATCACGTGCCGCTCGTCCGCTACGATTTCCCCCTCCAGATGCACGTCTGGAGCAAGGATGCGGCCATCTTCGCCCGCTACCTGCAGGATCGCGTCAACCCTGATCTGGCGAACAAGTACCGCGACGACGTCTTCCAGCAACAGCCCGCACTGAACAGCAAGGACGATCTGCAGAACTTCACCCGCCGCTGGATGCAGCAACACGGCCAGTCCATGCCCTTCTCGATGGATCCCAAGTTCGCAGCGGAGGTACAGGCCGACTACAACCTGGGCCTCAAGCTGAACGTCACGCGCACCCCCACCATCGTGGTGGCCACAGCGAACAAGTGGCAGATTGTCTCCGGCAGCGAAAGCGGATCGAACGACCCCAACCGCATCTTTGCCATGGTGGAAGGCGCACTCCGCCAGACACAGGGCGCTCCTGCTCCTGCAAAGGCTGCAGCCCATAAGTAATTCAAAAGCAAAAAATAAGGCCCACCCGAAATAATTTCGGGTGGGCTTTTCTCTAAAGAAATAAATTTACCGGGGCGTTTCGCCAGCCTTCACTGCCTGGCTATCCGCCTTGTCCTGAGCCTTGGCAGCATCCTTTGCCTCGCCGGTATTCAGCGCCTTCTCACGCTTCTGGTCAGCCTTTTCCTGGGCCTTGGCTGCCTTCTTCTGCTGCTTCGAGGCGTGCTGATCCACGTTGGCCTGCGCCGCTGCGTCCTGCCGCGCCTGCTCATTGGCCTGTTGTGCTGCCAGACTGCCTGCAAATGTCAGGGAAAGAGCCAGCAGAGCGGTCGTCATGGTGGTGTGCTTCATTCGGTTGTACCTCCTGCGTGATTAAGAAAATGTCCCTCGAGATTAATGAGGAGCAACGTTTGATCCCGGCGCACCGGGCTGCGAACTGGGAACGGTTGTGGACGGTGTAGTCGTCGTGGTGGAGGTAGAGGATTTGGCGCCCGTCCGTCCGGTTCGTCCACTACCGCGCGTCTGGGTAGAACTACCGGACGGCGTCGTCTGTGTTGTTCCGTTTACGGATGCACCAGAGGGCGGCGTCATCGGCGCGGGTGCCATACCCGGAGTCGGTGACAGGCCAGGGGTTGGGGACGTGCCCGGCGCGGTAGAAGGCGTAGACGGTGTGGATGGCGACGGTGTCGGCGCTACTCCTCCCGGTGCGGGCTGCTCCGGCAATGTTCCGGGAGCCGCCGGTAACGCAGGCGAACCCGGTGTCGGAGCACTATTCCCGTTGGGAGGGGCCGCGGGAGAGACCGGTTGACCGGGGGTCGTGGAAGTAGGTGGCGTCATGCTCGTTTGAGCCATGCCGGCCCCCGCCACCAAAAGACTTGAAGCTAACAACGCAATGCTTAGGCGCATACCAGTTCACCTCACCGCAGGCTAGGATGCCTCGCTGTCGGACAGGGCATCCCGCACGACCGGGTCCCTGTATGCCTGAATGCGCCATTATTCATGGCACGAAAAAGGGCGCAGCCGAAGCCGCGCCCTTCCAAAACACAACCGAACTAGTAGCGGTAAGTCTCGGCCTTATAAGGACCGTCCACGCTTACGCCGATGTAATCAGCCTGCTTCTGCGACAGAGTCGTCAGCTTCACGCCGATCTTCTCCAGGTGCAGACGGGCTACTTCCTCGTCCAGCTGCTTCGGCAGAACATACACACCCACCTTGTAGGTGTCCTTGTTCTTCCACAGATCAAGCTGTGCCAGCGTCTGGTTGCTGAAGCTGTTCGACATCACGAACGAAGGATGGCCCGTTGCGCAACCCAGGTTCACCAGACGGCCTTCCGCAAGAATGAAGATCGCGTTGCCATTGGCAAACGTGTACTTGTGTACCTGCGGCTTAATCTCCAGCTTCTCAGCGCCAGAGTTGTTCAGACGCTCCATCTGGATTTCGTTATCAAAGTGACCAATGTTGCAAACGATGGCCTGATCCTTCATCTGCTGCATGTGCTCCAGCGTGATGATGTCCAGGTTGCCGGTGCATGTGACGTAGATATCGCCGCGACCCAGCGTGTCTTCCAGCGTCGTCACTTCAAAGCCTTCCATCGCAGCCTGCAGAGCATTGATGGGATCGATCTCCGTAACAACAACGCGAGCGCCCATGCCACGCAGCGAATGCGCTGAGCCCTTGCCCACATCGCCATAGCCGCAGATGACCGCGACCTTACCGCCCATCATCACGTCCGTGGCGCGCTTGATGCCATCAGCCAGCGACTCGCGGCATCCATACAGGTTGTCGAACTTGCTCTTGGTAACGGAGTCGTTCACGTTGATAGCCGGGATCAGCAGCGAACCCTTGCGCATCATGTCGTACAGGCGATGCACACCGGTCGTGGTCTCTTCCGAAACGCCGCGCCATTCCTTCGCCAACTTGTGCCAGTGCTGCGGATCTTCCGCCAACACCTTCAGCAACAGCTTCTGGATCACGGCCTCTTCTTCGCTGATGCTAGTCTTCGCATCCACAAAGCTGCGGTCACCATCTTCCAACTCAACGCCCTTGTGAATCAGCAGCGTTACATCGCCACCATCGTCCACAACAAGCTGCGGTCCCAGGCCACCGGGGAAGCTCAGTGCCTGGTACGTGCACCACCAGTACTCTTCCAGCGTCTCGCCCTTCCATGCAAAGACCGGCGTGCCCGTCTCTGCAATGGCAGCAGCCGCATGATCCTGCGTGGAGAAGATGTTGCAGCTTGCCCAGCGAACGTCGGCGCCAAGATCCTTCAACGTCTCAATCAGCACAGCCGTCTGAATCGTCATGTGCAGCGATCCAGTCACGCGCACACCCGCCAGCGGCTTACCTGCCGCATACTTCGCGCGGATGCTCATCAGGCCGGGCATCTCCTGCTCAGCAATGTCGATTTCCTTGCGGCCCCATGAGGCCAGCGAAAGGTCAGCGACCTTGTACGGGAGAACTTCTTCGGGTGCGATTACGGCTGTAGCCATGTGTCGTGAAACCTCGTGAAAAGATAATGCGTCACTGCCAAGGTTAGCACTGGACGCCCTACAAGTTCTGTAAACAACAAACGCCGTGATCGCAGAGGATTCCCTGCAACCACGGCATTCGCGCATAGCTCTTTACTGCATGCCCCGGCCAGTCAATTGCCGAATCAAATCCGCCTCATGCTGACGATACGGCGTGCCATCGGCATGAAACACGTCATGGAACCAAAGCACAGGCTGATCCATCACATAAGGCTTCTTCCATGAATCCCACGGATAACGCGTCTGCGTCTTGCCATCTACCAGACCCCAGTTGATCGCGCCAACGTGATACTGCTTCGCAATCGGCAGGCTGTTATCAAACGTGCTGCCCGCACCGCGCGCCATGTACTCCGTGCAGATGATAGGCCGCCCATACTGCTGCAGTTCCTTGATCTTCGCTTCAAACTCCTCGGGCCATCCGTAGTTGTGGAAGCTGATCACGTCAGACTCTTCAATCTGAATCTTCGCGGTCGACTTCAACTTCCCTGGATTCCAATCGTCATGCCACACACTGCTGGTCAGCGGCTGTACCGGATGTTCGCTCCGCGCCCACGCAAATGCCTTGGGCAGGTAGTAATCAATGCGCGCTGTCTTGTTTGCAATCACACCGTACTGCGGCGTGTCGTTATCGGGCTCATTCCAGACGTCCCATGCCAGGATGCGATCATCCTTCGCAAACGCGCCGACCACGCCCTTCACGTACGCTTCCAGCTTCGGCTCATACGCAGGATCAGTCAGGCCTTTACGTCCCGGGCTCTGCACCCATCCCGAGTTATGCACTCCCGGAATCGGAGGATGCTGCGGTCCCAGCTTTGGCTCGGGGTCCCACACAGAATCAAACAGCACCAGCATCGGCTTGATGTGATGCTTCGCGCAGATGGCTAGAAACTCATTCAACCGCTTCTTGAATCCCTCAGGATCCTGCGCCCACAACTGGTCATGCAGGAACACACGCATGGTGTTCATGCCAATGCCTTCGGCCCATCCCAGTTCCTTGTCATTCAGCGCCGGATTCCACGTAGCGGCCTGGAACATTTCAAGCTGGTTAATGGCATCGGAAGGCACATAATTCGCGCCCACCAGCCACTGCTGCTTGGCGTACCAGTCCTTTGCTTTATCCGCGGACCAGCGCTCTTGAGCGCGCACCGAAACCACCGAAACAAGCACGGCAACAAGAAGAACGAACAACAAACGGCAAGCTTTCACAACACTCTCCAAGCAGAATTTCCTGGCTCACCCTTATATCGCAATGCGTTTTGACCCTGCTGGCAATATCAATAGTTCCGTTTCGGGTTCGGTAATAGGCTTTTTATCTGCCAGTATCTTTGGTTTTTAACGGGTTACATGTAGCATGACGGCGTAGCGTCAGTCGCAAACTCTGCAGAGTACATTACGAGCATCGGAACGCATGCCATTCGGTCAGGAACTCAGGGAGCAGCGCGAATCGCGCGGCATCTCGCTGGACGAGGTCTCAGTCTCCACGCGTGTCTCCTTGCGCCATCTTCAGGCGCTTGAGGGAGACCGCTACTCTGACCTGCCCGGAGGAGTCTTCAATCGTGGCATCGTCCGTTCCTATGCCAACTTCTGCGGCCTTAACGTCGATGAAACCGTGCAGCGCTTCCAGGACGCCATGCGTGCCAAAGGCATCGATACGGAAGCGCGCGAAGACGACTGGCGCGAGCTCGCTGAAGCCGTCCACAGAAGCCGCATAACCGACGCTCCGGCTCGCCGCCTGCGCTGGCTTGGTGTAGCTGCCATGCTGCTCATAGTCCTGGCCCTTGCGGCCGGTGTCCTGTGGGTTCTGGTGCATCGTGGCATCGTGCATCTACCGGAAAAGAAATGGGTTCCATCCATTTACAGGACACACTAGTACTCATTCCTCCCAAAATCAGCCTTTTCTGCATCCATGACGCGTTAAAATGGATCGAATATCTATTCTTCGCTGCAAGCGCCTCAAGGAGCAGTTTTTGTCCACTCGCGATCGTTTCCTCTTTACCTCTGAGTCCGTCACCGAAGGCCATCCCGACAAGATTGCCGACCAGATCTCCGACGCCATCCTTGATGCCTGCCTGGCTCAGGATCCGTATAGCCGCGTTGCGTGCGAGACCCTCACCTGCACCGGCCTCGTCGTAGTTGCTGGCGAAATCACCACCAAGGCCTACGTCGACTTCCAGAAGCTCGTCCGCGAGACGGTTGCAGGCATTGGCTACACCCACTCCGAGTACGGCTTCGACAGCAACACCTGCGCCGTCATCTCCTCCATCAACTCGCAGTCGCCGGACATCGCCATGGGCGTGGACACGGGCGGCGCGGGCGATCAGGGCATGATGTTCGGCTATGCAACCAACGAGACCCCGGAGCTGATGCCCACCCCCATCTCGCTGGCGCACAAGCTGGCCGCACGCCTCACCGAAGTGCGTAAGAACGGCAAGCTCGGGTACCTCCGTCCTGACGGCAAGAGCCAGGTCACCGTGGAATACTCCGCTGACCACAAGCCCGTGCGCATCGACGCAGTCGTCATCTCCTCGCAGCATGACGAAGCTGTCACCACCGAGCAGCTCCGCGCTGACATTCTGGAGCACGTAATCCAGGCTGTCCTCCCCGCTGAGCTCCTCGACGCAGACACCAAGTACCACATCAACCCGACCGGCCGTTTCGTCGTCGGTGGCCCCATGGGCGACTCCGGCCTGACCGGCCGCAAGATCATCGTGGACACCTACGGCGGCATGGGCCGTCACGGTGGCGGTGCCTTCTCCGGCAAGGACAGCACCAAGGTTGACCGTTCGGCTGCCTACATGGCGCGCTACATCGCCAAGAACATCGTTGCTGCGGGCCTCGCAGACCGCGCTGAAGTTCAGCTTGCCTACGCCATCGGCGTAGCCGAGCCGGTCAGCGTTCTGGTCGAGACCTTCGGCACGGGCAAGATCTCCGAAGGCGAAATCACCAAGCTCGTCCGCGAGAACTTTTCGCTCACGCCGAAGGCCATCATCGAGACCCTCGACCTGCGCAAGCCCAAGTTCCAGGCCACCGCAGCCTACGGCCACTTCGGACGTACCGGCGAAGGCTTCACCTGGGAAAAGACCGACAAGGCCGCAGCTCTCAAAGCCGGTGCCGAGCAGCTCGCAGGAGCCGCCCGCTAAATCGCTGTCACCCAATCAGGGCGGCAGCTAAGCCGCCCACCAAGCCAAGTAAGGGCGGCCCACAGGCCGCCCTTCTTCTTTCCCATTAGCCGTCATTCTGAGCGAAGCGAAGAATCTCCACGCACTCGAACCGGCCGATACGCCTCAAAGTTTCTCGCAACAACGTCATCCAGCGAAGCTCATACAAACGAAGTTCGTCACCCTGAGCGAAACGAAGTGAAGCCGAAGCATGCCCTCGAGCGTAGCGAAAGGGACCTGCTTTCTTTTCACGCATTGCAATGCTGAAGGAGACCACAGAGATGTCCACCATCCGCCAAGCCACCGTCGAAGACACAAAGCTCATTACCGAACATCGCCACGCCATGTTCACCGCGAATGAGTTCGCAACCGAAGAACGCCTGAACACAATGGACGCGAACTTCGAGCCGTGGGTGCGTGAACGCCTAGCCGATGGCCGCTATGTGGGTCTGCTCCTCGAAGAAGAAGGCGAAGTAATGGCAAGTGGTGGCATCTTCTTCGGCGACTTCCCGCCGCACTACTTGCACACCGAAGCAGGCCGCCCATACCTGCTGAACTTCTACACAGCAGACAAAGCCCGCGGCAAAGGCTACGCGAAACGCATCCTCCAGGCAGCCACCGACCTATGCCGTGAACGCGGTTACATGGTGATAACGCTTCATGCCTCGCCCTTCGGCAAGCCCATCTACGAGAAGGCAGGCTTCACTCAAACCAACGAGATGATGTTGAAGCTTTAATTACGTTGCATGATTGCAATGTCTGGATCGTGATCAGCAAGCTTACTCACGATCCAGGCCATATTGAATTGCGGCTTTCAGCACATCCATATTGATAGCTGAGAGTGTTTTGAACTTAATGCAATATCCCGTAATGCTTGCTCTGCCAAGTTCCGGACCAAATGTCTGGGCCAGATAGTTTTTGTCACTTATGCCCATGATGTAGACGGAGATGCCTGTCGTATTCGCACTCAGTCCAACTTGATAGAACTCTCTGGTTTTTCCATTGGCATAGGGAATGATCTGCGAACCATAACCAATGTTTGGGTTTGAGACGACTTTTCCCTGCTCGTCCTTTCCATCCAGAAATCGCAATTTGCAGGTGGGCTTCAGCGCCAGAATCATCGAATGCAGTTGTTGTATATCGCCGCGTTTGGGCTCTGGCTGCGCGGCGATATACTCCTGAATTTGCTTCTGTATGTTCATGCAGTCGCTCCCTGACTTAGAACATAACCTCCACTCGTGAGCGCGTCGATCTCGTTCACTCTTAGAGGTTGAGAAGCACGGTCGCGTTATCGACAACGTTCGACCACTTCGCATCTTCTTTCCCGTAAGCGTCATGCCAACGCCACCACTTGTACGGTTCCGTCTGCGGATAGCCTTCAGGTGAATCTTCCCAAAGCTCCTGCCGCCCCAGCGGTGTCAGATCAAGATAGCTCCACACACTGCCCATCGCTTCATCGCCACGATTGTTCACCCAGTACGTGCGGAAGATACTGTCGTGTTCATCGCGGAAGAACACGTTATGCCCGTGCCACTCATCCACGCCGAAGTCCTTATCGAAGTCGTCGGTGATGGTGTACCAGGGAATCGCGTTCCATCCCATGCGCTGCTTCAGCGTGGCAATGTTTTCCTGCGATCCACGCGACGCATAAACCAGTGTGGTGTCGCGTGCATGAAGGTGCAACAGGTTCGAAACCTGGTCTGCGCCCATCGAACAACCAACGCAAGCATGCTCCGGCCAGCCATACACGTTCGAGTCGTAGAACGCGCGATACAACACAAGCTGCCGTCTTCCATCGAACAGGTCCAGCAGCGAAGCCTTACCCTGCGGCCCTTCGAAGACGTACTCTTTCTCCACCGCAAACCAGGGCATCCGCCGCCGTGCAGCAGCCAGAGCATCACGCGAACGAGTGTGCTCCTTCTCTTTCACCAGCATCTCCTGCCATGCGTTCTGCCACTCATCTGCAGAAACCACGGCAGGCTTCTTCATCTGCGCAATCTGCTCATTCGTTGTCACCGCTCACCTCCTGTTTGTGCGTCTTTGAGTTCCAAATTTTTACAGCCAGCGCGGAAGCTCCTCCCGCAGATGCAACACCCGCCGCAATCCATACCGCAGTCGAAATACAAAAGGGACACATGGCTATTTCCTCGCCCGTTCCGCAACAGCCTCACGAATCCGTTCAATCATGTTGCTCCAGCCAGCATCCACACCACGTTCCTGATCACCGACCCATCCCATCGCACGATGCCGAAAGCGCATCACAGTTTCGCCATCTTCTTCTGTAAGCCGATACTGCAAATTCGAAACAGCAGGATTCGACATAAACAAAGGACCTGAAATTTCAAGCAACGAAGGCGCCTTGATGGCCTGCACATTTCCCCAGAAATGACCGGAATCATTGCCCAGATCGCGATACCAGCGCCCTCCCGGCCACGCCTCCAACACCATCGGCATCGGCTTTTCCGGAGTGGAATTGAGTGGTCCCATCTGCTCCAGAATGGTCTCGAAGACGATGTCAATCGGTGCGGCGATCCGTTCTTCCTTAACGATTTCGAAGGCATGCAAAACGCCTTCCATAACTGTGGCTGCCATTGCTCCCCCTTTGGGTTTACTTCTTGTCTTTGTCGATACGAATCAATCTCTCCAGCGCCTTCTGCTCGGCACGCTGCTTGATCTGATCCACCTGGTGCGTCCAGTAACGTTCGAATTCCCGCACCCAGTCATGCACCGGTTTAAGCGCCAACGCGTCCAGGCGATACATGCGATGTTGTCCACGTTTGACCACCGTCACCACCCCAGCCTTGCGCAGGGCGTTCAGGTGCTTTGATACGGCAGGTTGAGCCATCTTCATCCGCAGCACAATCTCATTGACGGCATACTCCTCGCCATCCGCAAGAACCGCAACAACCTCTCGCCGCCGCGGCTCGGCGATGGCGCTGAAGACATCCGCAGAATGTGATCTCCGTGTCATGGTAAGAATATATTCCTATATCGGAATATATTCCAAGGACTTTTTCAGAAATATTTTTGGCACGCTTCCAGCGAGCCAGCGAGATGCTGAAACTGACGTAGTAGCAACGCGGATACCTCCGACAGGGATACACAGGCCGCGGGCGTAGCCTGTGCTGGTGCCGCCGCGCGCATCCCGCTGCCGCACCACTCCACACATCAGGTTTCCCCATGAGCCGTCTGCGTTCCGCGCGTCTGTTGCTCCTTTGCCTCGTCGTCTTCACATGCCTGCCCATGCTCAGGGCGCAGGCCAACACCTGGCAGCCATCTCCCGGCCACACACAAATTCCCATCTGGCCCGGCAAAATTCCCGACGCCCTGCCAGCCAAGGGTCCAGAGCGCATGGAGACCACGACTGACCCGAAGTACTTCATTGGTGGCAAGCCATCCAGCGGCATTGAAAACGTCTCGCGACCCACCATGACGGTCTACTCGCCCAAGGGAAACAACACCGGCGTTGCGGTAGTCGTATTCCCTGGCGGCGGCTTCATGGAACTCGCAATTGACTTGGAAGGTACAGAGGTCTGCGACTGGCTCACCACGCGCGGCATCACCTGCATCGTGTTAAAGTACCGCGTGCCAGCACCACGCTCCAAACCATACTGGGGTGCCTATCCCGGATCACCCATCGCATTGGACGATGCGCAACGCACCATGGGACTCGTTCGCCAACACGCTGCAGAATGGAAGATCAATCCACACAAGATCGGAGTGCTCGGCTTCTCTGCAGGCGGCCACATGGTTGCGGCAATGAGCGTTCACTTCGACAAACGCATCTATCCACGCGTAGACGCCGCAGACGACCTAAGCTGCCGCCCCGACTTCGCCGTTGCTTTATACCCCGGTCATCTCGGCTTCAAAGAAGGCACGCTGGAGCTGAACCCAGACATCGCAAGCCACATCAATGCGCAGACACCGCCCACGTTCCTTCTTCAAAACGAGAACGACAACGTGGACAGCATCTGGGACGCACTCAGCTACGAAGCCGCGCTCATCAAAGCCAAGGTGCCGGTCGAGTTCCATTCCTACGCGGAAGGCGCGCACGCCTTCGGTCTGCGCCCAACAAAGTATCCCGCAACGGCGTGGCCACACCTCGTCGAAGTGTGGCTGCACACCATCGGCATGTTGAACTAGAACGTCACGGCAACCTGTTGTGGCGTTGCGCTCGCCTTAAACTCCAGCAACAACGTGCCGCTCTCGTCCTTACCGGGTGTGAGCGGCTTTCCGTCCACCGTCACACTCTTCGCAGCACGCGGCAACATCAACCGCACAGCCGTCACATCATGCTCATCACGAGCATCAATGTTCGACACTGCAAAGCGCAGCGAACTCGCAGTCACCTGCTCATCCGTCACCTTCGCACTCGCGGCAAGAACATGCGCCTTGCCCTTGGCAACAACAGAAGGGTCAAGCAACAAACGCCGCTCTCCCTCTGCCACCTGCGGGTTCTGCACCAGCTTCAAATGCGCGTCGAACAGATCAACATACTCACCACTCAACACCGTAGGAGCAGGTGTTGTGTGCGGCAATACAACAGCCTCATCATGCGTCACATTGCTGGTGTTGTTCTTATCGAGTGAAGCAACAGCGCTGTTCGCAACACGCGTAATCGCACGCTCCGGTGTGCCTTCCGGTCGATCAAACCCAGAGGCAATCACAAACGGCCCACGCCGCAACACCAACGCAGACGACTCACGCCACGGCAACTTCACCTGCGTCGCAGCCTCCTTCGCCACAGCAAGCACCGCATCCGGCCCCTTCACATCCTGCGCAACCTCAGAAGGCGAAACCTTGCGGAAGATCACTACACCCTTGCCTACGTAATGTGTCCCTTCCTTCGCCGCATCCAGCCCAAGTGCGTGGAACAACAACTCACGCGGAATCACCTGCGTCTTGCCGTTGTCATTCCACCAATCCTGCGCATGGTTGTAAGGATCGCCATCGTTATCCATCACCACCAGCGCACCACCAGCCTTCACCCACGCAGCAATCGCATCATGAAACTTGGGCGACGGCGGCTTCTGTCCCTCATAGGTAAGAAACAGAACCTTGTACTGCTTCAGAAAATCCGCGGCATCCTTACCGCGATACGTGCTTTCAATCTGCACCGGCTCAACAGGAACACCGTGCATCACCAACGGCAACGCCATGCCATAGAAGTTGCCCAGATCAGCATCGGAAGGCAGCGGCTTCGCACGTTGAAACATCAACGTGTCACTCACCAACACGCCAATGTTTTGCGTGCCACTCACCTGCCACTTCGCCGTCTGCCCCTGCATCTGTCCCAGCGCATGAAACACGGTCTGCAACTCCGTCTCATACTCAGCCGGAATAAACGTGCGCTGCGGCTTCGGATTTGCCTCCGTCGGCTCCGTAGAAGGACGCAACGCCTTCGGCCCGAAGATACGATCCGGCCACGGCAGAATCTCGTAGCTGCTCACCTCAGGCTGCAACAACGAAGCCACCAGCGTCGACTCCCAGTTGCGCTTGTAATCAATCCACGAATGATTGGGATTGTCTTCAATGGGATCATTCAGGTACCAGATGCGTTTGCCGCTGGAACGCGCAATGTTCTGCAACGCGCCGTACTCCAGAAATGCCGTCTCAAACGTGCGCTCTGCCTTCACGCCCTGATACACATTCACCGCGCGACTCGTGCCCGTCCACACCTGCGCAATGTATCCATCCGCGCCAACATCCAGCAGCGACGACTCCGGCGAAACAATCTGCCACTGTGCATAGTTGATCAGCGAATGCGTCGCCACATAGCAAGGCACAACCTTGCCATGCTCCTTACCCCACACGCGCACCGCAGCAAACACCTGCGCCAGCGCACGCTGATACAGGAAGTACTTCAACTTACTCGCACGATACTGCGCATCCGGCGACGAATCCGGCGCAATCCAGGGCTCGTGATAATAAGCGGCCCACTCACGCTTAAATGATTCCGACCAACCCGCGCGAGCCCAGAACTCCGGCTCCTCAAGATAGATGGCTTCAGCACCCGCATCCAAAGCACGCAGCACACCACGGCTCAGATACTTGCCATAGCTCTCCGAAGGAGCCACATACGGCACCTCTTTACCACCATGCAGAATCAGCTTGCCGCTGGATTCCTGCTGCGTCTCATCCCAGTGTTCCTTGCCATCAAACTCGCCACGCAGGTAGTCGCCATACGTGCCCCACGCAACGCCGGTCATCACCGTCACGCGATAGCCATGGTCCTTCCACGACTTGATGCGATCCGGCATGCTCTCGCTGATGCCATAGACCATCACCGAGCCAGCCTCCACATTCACACGCGGCGACCAGCCATTCTGCGTTTGAAAGATCAAACGATCATTCGCTTGCGGAACGGTTTGCGCAAACGCAGCGGAGGCAACAAGGAGAGCAGCAAGAGCAAGTGTCTTCATGGGGTCGTGGCAATGGTATCGCGATCAGCCGCGTCACCACGCAAATCATCCATGGCTATTCGCGCCACATTCGTTCCCGCATTACGACGATGCGTTTACCTGCGAGCCAGATAAAACTCTGCAAGTTCCAGATCGCCTGGCTGCGTAATTTTCAGGTTCGTCGACGAACCCTGCACCACGGCCACCGTGATGCCCGCACGCTCCAGCAGACTCGCCTCATCGGTGCCCGCGAAGCTATCCACTTCAGCCTCATCAAACGCGCGCGACAGATCAACAAAGCGAGCACCCTGCGGCGTCTGCGCCTGCACCACGCGTTCGCGCGGCACGGTACCGGTGATGATCGCGCCATCCGCGGTGCGTTCCACCAGCTTGATCGTGTCGATTGCACCCATGCCCACAATCGCTGCACCATGTTTGACGATCGCCTCAATCGTGCGCTCGATCGTAGCCGGCTCAATCAGCGGTCGCACCGCATCGTGCACCAGCACAATGTCTTCATCATTCGCATCCAGCGACCACAGAGCAGAAGCGACGGACTCCTGCCGCGTCTCGCCTCCGGTCACCACACGAACCTTGTCGCCAAAGCCGTATTGCGCAAGCTGCGCACGAACATGATCGATCTCGGTCTGCCGCACAGCAACCGTCACAGTGGATACATTCGCCTTGTCCGCAAACGCGCGAACGCTGTGGATCAGGATCGGCACACCGCCGAGCGAAAGAAACTGCTTGGCACTGGCACCAGGCACAGCCATACGCGTGCCCAACCCCGCCGCCGGAAGAATTGCGTGAACAACCATAGGATGTGCAGTATAGCCCGTAACGGTGCGACAACGCACAACGGCCCTGCGTCGCACAAATCAAAAACACTGCTGAAATCTAGAAAACTCAACATTCTTATGGAACCAGGGCGAAGTCTCCCCGTATCTCCTTTCATCTGCGTGTACGCTGACCCCTTTTCTCTCCAGCAGCGATTCCGCCCCAATTCATTCATTTTCTGGAGAAGCTATGAACAGCATCCTGGCCGCTGCAGCATTGCTGGTGGTCCACGCCTACCTTTCGCCTTCCGCGGAAACATCCGCGCAAAACACCGCCGTCTCCCCGACCAAAATGGACGTGAAGTAGCGCATCTGCTTTCTTCTAACGCCCGGCTGTCTGAGCAGCCGGGCGTTTATGCTTAAAATGCAGACTTGGCAAGAAACCGCGTGAACACACCGCGGGCATGAGGCAGCACGATGGGCATGAGGATTGGGTATGGCTTTGATTCGCACGCGTTCAAGCCAGGCGTACCGTTGGTGATTGGCGGCTTGAAGATTGACCACCCTGAGGGCCTCGCCGGCCATTCGGACGGCGATCTGCTGCTCCATGCCATCACCGACGCCCTGCTCGGAGCAGTCTCCGCAGGCGACATTGGCACCTTCTTCCCACCCAGCGACATGCGCTGGAAGAACGCCGACTCTACCATCTTCCTCGAAACGGCACTCGAAGAGATCGCCACCGCCGGCTACCGCATCGTCAACCTTGACTGCGTACTCATCATGATGCGCCCGAAACTCGTGCCCATCGCAGGCGAGATGCGTGCCCGCGTAGCCGAGCTGCTTCACGTCTCCGAACGCGATGTAAGCATCAAGGCCAAAACCCCCGAAGGCCTGCCGCAGGAAGGCACCGCCGTCGCTCACGTCACCGTTCTGCTCGAATCCATCGCAGGCCTCGACGAGCCAAAGAAGCTAGTCGCAGAAATCGACGACCCCACCGAAGTCGACGTAGTCGTTCGCACCCTCATGGGCGAAGAAGAGCCGCACAACATGGCGCGCCTGGGCCGCAAACCCACCTTCGACACCGACGACCTGACCTAAGAGTTTCCTGCTGAAAAATCCATGCTCCGGGTGTACGCTTGCAGCCATCACCCGGAGGCCCATCGCGCATGCAGCACACGCCGCCCGATCCAGCACAGATTCACGCCATGATGATGGCGATGATCCCTTTCATCTTCTTAGGCATGATCGTTGTGTGCGTGATCAAAGTCGTGCCCTACTGGCAGATCTTCAAAAAAGCCGGCATGACACCCGCCCTGTCGTTGCTCATGATCCTGCCGCTGGTGAATCTCATCATGCTGTACGTGCTGGCCTTCTCACGCTGGAACGTGATCCCATTAGGCCCGGAATATCCACCCTATCCACCACCGTACCCTCCGCAGCCGGGCTATGTTCCGCCGACGGCATATGGCGCGCCGCCAGCTTATCCGCCACAGCAACCGCCCTACGTGCCACCGCCGACGGACCCGAACCCAACAGCCTGACCAGGTTGATCTCGCCGAAACGGTAGAATCAACAGTGGCATGACTTCCGAATTCATCAATAAAGCGACGGCGCCCGTTCGCGTCCGTATCGCACCGTCACCCACGGGTGATCCGCACGTCGGCACGGCTTACATCGGCCTGCTCAACTACCTTTTCGCCCAGCAGCGTGGCGGCAAATTCATCCTCCGCATTGAGGACACCGACCGCACACGCTTCGTCTCCACCAGCGAGCAGATGATCTTCGACTCTCTCCGCTGGGTCGGCCTCCAGTGGGACGAGGGTCCGGATGTCGGCGGCCCCGTCGGCCCCTATCGCCAGAGCGAACGCACCGAAATCTATCGCGAGTTCTGCCAGAAGCTGATCGACAGTGGCGCAGCCTACCGCGCCTTCGAAACGCCGGAAGAGCTGGACGAAGAGCGCAAGGCCCAGATGGCCGCCAAGACCGCGCCCAAGTACAACGGCCCCAGCCGCTACTACACCAAGGAGCAGGCCGAAGAAGCCGTTGCCCTCGGCAAGCCATACACCGTGCGCCTCCGCGTACCCAACGGCGAAAAGGGCCCCGGCATCTCGTCGACCACCTTCCGCGATGAACTGCGCGGCGACATCACCTTCGACCACCACAACGTGGACGACCAGGTGCTGCTCAAATCCGACGGCTACCCCACCTATCACCTCGCCAACGTTGTTGACGACCACCTGATGGGCATCACCGACGTCATCCGCGCGGAAGAGTGGATCAGCTCCACGCCCAAGCACGTTCTGCTCTACCAGGCTTTCGGTTGGGAACTGCCGCGCTTCTGGCACATGCCGCTGCTGCGCAACATCGACAAGAGCAAGATCAGCAAGCGCAAGAACCCCGTCTCGCTCATCTACTATCGCCAGGCCGGCTTCCTGCCGCAGGCGCTCCTCAACTACCTCGGCCTCATGGGCGGCGGCATGGCGCAGCCCACCGAGCAGGAGATCGTCAGCAAGGGCCTCGACATGAAGCTCTCGGACATCTTCTCCATCGAGGACATGAAGCAGAAGTTCGACTTCCAGCGCATCTCGCTCGGCGGTCCGGTCTTCGATCTGGTCAAGCTCAAGTGGATGAACGGCGAATACCTCCGCAAGCTGTCGCCAGATGACTTCTTCACCGCACTGCGCCAGACCATCCTCAGCGACGACTACATCAAGGCCATCGCGCCGCTTGTGCAGACACGCATCGAGACCCTCGGCCAGTTCGGCGACATGACCGGCTTCTTCTTCGCGGACAACATCATGCCCACGCCGGAACTGTTCGTTCCTAAGAAGCGCACGCTGGAAGACACACTCGCCTTCGCCGCTGACCTGCTCACTGCACTCGAAGGCAGCGACTGGACCACCGAAGCCATCGACGCAGCCGTCCGCGGTGTTCTTACCGCAAAGGAATGGAGCGTCAAGGAAGGCTTCATGCTGCTACGCGCCATCCTCACCGGCAGCACGGCATCGCCGCCGTTGTTGGAATCGCTGGTCGTCTTCGGCAAGGCGCGTTCGCTCGATCGTTTCCGCCGCTTCATGGAAGCACAGAAGAAGGCCGCAGCATTGGCCAACCGCGGAAAATAAATGCTGCGACCCTTCCTGCACAAATCGGCACTGGCGCTCACAATGTTTGTGGGCGCCGCCAGCCTCACCGGCTGCGGATACCACGTCGCAGGTTCGGCCACGCACGTCCCCGCCAATGTCCGCACGCTGGCCGTGCCCATCTTTAAAACCAACGTGCTGCAATACCGCACGGAAGTCGCCCTGACCGACGCGACCATCCGCGAACTCAACACCCGCACGAAATATCGCATCACTTCGTCCGACGATCCTGAGTCAGCCGATGCCACCCTCACCGGCACCATCCTCACGGAAACCATCGCTCCGCTCACTTACGATCCCAGCACCGGCTCCACGTCCAGCTACCTCATCCAGGTCACCGCAAAGATCGTACTCACCGCGCGCGACGGCCACGTCCTGTACCAGAACGACAAACTCAGCTTCCGCGAACAATACCAGTCCACGCAGGACCTCAGCGCCTTCATTCAGGAGGACAGCGCCGCGGTCCGTCGCCTCTCGCGCGATATGGCCAGTGAGATCGTCGCCGACATCCTGAACAGCTTCTAAGTTTTATCCACGTATTCCACAGCGTCGCGCAGTTGATTCCTGCACAGGATTCGCAGCACAAACAGCCTTCATCTCGTCGAAAATAGGAACCAGTGCCGCCGTTACGTTCGTTTGCATCTACTGATCGCTTCCTCGCCCAACTCGGCACCGCTGAGATGCGGCCGGGCTACGTCCTTCTGGGCGATGAGACCTTCCTCTACGAACGCGCGCGCCAGGGCGTGCTTGAAAAGCTCGTCCCGCAGGACCTTCGCGACTTCTGCCTGCACGATCTCGAACTCGGCAGCGAAACCACCATCTTCGAAGCGCTCGACCTCGCACAGACGCCATCGCTCATGGCGCCCTTCCAGGTCATCTTCGTGCGTGGCTTGAAGACTCTCTACGGTCGCGGCGCAAAGAAGGAAGAGTTCGCCGCGCTCGATCGCTACTTCCAGTCGCCCAACCCGCAGGCGCTCATCCTCTTCGTAGCAGATCACCTCACACTGCCCACCGACCTTCGTCGCATGGAGCGCGAAGACAAGGACCGCTACGACCGCATCAAGGAAACGCTCGGCGACCACTGCGGCATCGTGGAACTGCAAAAAGTAGAAGAAGGCGATGCCGCACGCTGGGTCATTGGCACTGCGGAAGAGCGCAGCGTCAAATGCGACCCCGAAGCCGCACGCGAACTCGTCGACGCGCTCGCCGTCGACATGATGATCATCCGCAGCGAACTCGAAAAGCTGTTGCTCTACGTCAGCGCACCCGTCCGCGAAAACAATCTCGACGCCACACACTTCGGCCACATCACACTCGGCGACGTCGAGACCATGGTGCTCGCAGCCAAGCAGCGCTCGCTCTACGAACTCACCGACGCGCTCTCGCAACGCGACCGCCCTCGCGCACTCTCGTTGCTGCACGGCCTTCTGCACGCCAGCGACGGCGGCGAAGACTCCGCCATCGGCCATCTCTACATGCTCGCGCGCACCTATCGCCAGATGCTCATCATCCACGAGAAGAACGTGCGCGACTCACGCGCCATCTGGCAGGTTCTCTGGCAGGGCTTCCGCATGCCGCCCTTCGCTGCAGACGTTTTGATTCAGCAGGCACGCCGCTACAAATCGCGGCGCGAAATTTCGCGCGCCATGCGTCTCATCGCACGCGCCGACATCGAACTGCGCAGTGGCCCCGTCGACAAGACACTCGTTCTCGAGCGCCTCATCCTCGACCTCGCCACCGAACCACGCAACGGCGTCTTCGCTGAGTCCGCGCAGTTCGCACTGGAGATCTAAACGGTGTACGAAAAGCCGATCCATCTTGTAGAAGGCACCTTCGACGCCATTCTCTTTGACTGCGATGGCACACTCGTCGAATCAGCGCCCGCATGGCATCTCGCCATCACCAACGCGCTGCATCCACACTCCGCACCCATGCCGCGCGACTGGTATTTCGCACGTCTCGGCCTCTCTCCCGCCGATCTCATGGACGACTACGAAGCCGCCATCGGCGCACTCAACATCACGCGCCAGGAGTTCTTCAACCGCTGCACCACCGGCTACGGCGAAGCCGCACACGCGCTGGAAGAAGTCACCATCGTTGCAGACGTGGCACGCGCATGGCAGGGCAAAGTCCCCATGGCCGTTGTCACCAATGCACAACGAGTAGCCGTCAACGGCGCACTCACCGCCACCGGCCTCATCAAATACTTCAACACCATCGTCAGCATTGAAGACGTGAGATACGGCAAGCCCGAACCGGACATCTACCTCAAAGCCGCGGAGCTCCTTAACATCGCACCGGCCCGCTGCCTCGTCCTCGAAGACTCAAACGAAGGCCTAACAGCAGCCAAACGCGCAGGCATGCAACACATCGACATCCGCGACCACTGGACCCCGCGCTGGAAGCGTAAGTAAGTTAACAACTCATCTTCACTCGCCGCACAGGCGTATCCAATCCCTTCACAGCAGTCCCATCCCCAACCCAGGGCTGACACTCCGGACACCAGTAAGTAGACCGCACAGCACTCCCCTGCTTGCGATACTCAATTACTCCACCGCAACGGCGACACTCCAACCCGCGCCGCCCATACACCCAAAGCCGATCTTCCCTGCGAGTCTGGTGCGTCGTCCGACGCTTCCCGGTATAGGTCACAATCCCCTCACCCGTACCATCCATCACATTCGCCTTCATATACCGCTGCGCAACATCGGCCATCTGCCGCATCTCGTCATCGCTGATCGTCTTCATCAAACGAAACGGATGCACCCGCGCAGCAAAACAAACCTCACTCTTATAGACATTCCCCAGCCCAGCAATCACGCGCTGATTCAACAACACATTCGCAATCTCATCCTCAGGATGCGAAGCCGCACGCGTCTTCAACGCGGCATAACCAACATCCGCGTTATACCCGTCAGACAAAATATCCGGCCCAAGCTTTGGCACACTCGACTTACGAGCAAGCGAAGCCGCTGTATGAAACTCCGCAACCGGCACATTGAAAGCAACCGCCTGCCACCCATCCACCTCAAGCAACACACGCATCGCCTTCTTCGGCATCCACCACTTCTCACCGGTGCGATAAATGTGCCACGAACCGCTCATCAACATGTGCGTTACAAGAATCAGATCGCCAGAGAGATAAATCAGCAGCCACTTCCCCCGCGCCTCCACCTTCTCAATCAAACGCCCAACCAAAGGCCGGTCATCATGCACCGCAGCCAGATGCGCATACCCCGTATCAAACCGCGTGACATGCTTGCCCTCCAGCACCTTCGCAAGCGCCCGCGCAGACCGATAGATGGTATCCCCTTCAGGCATTTTGGCTGTACTCTTTCTCTACAAATCAAACTAGAGACTTGGATGCGAATTTACTCAGCTAGCGATTGTCAGCAATGGCTACAGGAACGAAATCGCACGTTACCTGATGCAAAAAATACGTCTGCGTCTCTTCGGTTATCCACACAGGATCATCGCGCGTTCGCATTGACGAATTGGATTGCGAACTATCCCACATTCAACGATCCAGTTCTTCTATGGATTACCGAATGGGGCATATGGCCTTCAAGCGAAAACTGGCATGCCTACTATGTCTTGAGACAACTTTCAGGAGACAAACGGCTACTCCATGAAGCTCCTGGTCACCTCTTCTTGAATTTCGAAATGAATGAGTTGGCCAGTACCCTGCAAATCGCACTATTGAATGGTTGGGGCGGCTACGTCCTACCACACTCAAATGTTGTAAATATGTTTTTTAGCCACGATGAGTACATCGACTTCTTTGCGGAAGACGAGAAACAATTGGCTGACATTAGGACCCGCTTTGAAGATCAGTCCTGATTCCTACTGAACACCAGGAGCCCCTGACAACGTGAGCAGATTCCGCCTCAAGTTAAACCCCATAGGCGCAGCCTGAAACCCCGCATCCAACAAAACCCGAGCCATGGGATGCTCCGCAACATTCACACCATTGATCGTTTGCACAAACATCCCGGCGGCAGCGCGTTCGCTCTCATGCATCTGCGCCATCACCACAAAGTAACGAGCTAACGCACGCATCACCTGCCCACGCTGCGGCTCCTCTTCCGGCAGAAATACCTGGATATTCGGATTGCCACGACGCAGATAAGCCACCAGCGCACCATCCGCTAATATAATGCGCGCACCAACGCTCCGCTGCAACGAAACACCCTCACCCACCGCAGGCCAACGCAACAAAGCACCATAAGGATTGGCAGGATCGGTCGCAGCCAGCACCACCATCTCCGGATCACTATCCAGCCGCTTATTGCGCAACGATCGCAACAGATCCAACGCAGAAGGCAAAGCAAACTGCGTAGCACCAAGCTCCGCCGCAAAATATCCGCGACGCACCTTGCCACTCTCTTCCAGCGCCTTCAACACGTCATACACCGCAGAGAAACCACCCGGCAGATTCTCCGCATGCGCCGTCTCGCGGAACACCACACCGTATCGCTGCAACAACTGTTGCGCCTCCGCATGCGACCACTCCGTCGCATTGCGATTCACCGCACCAAACGCAGGGTGCAGCACCCAACGCCCTTGTGCCGTAGGCGGCGTTGTTCTGCGCGATCGAAACGCAGCCTGTTGATTGTGCACACGCCGCGCAGGCTTCCTTGCGCTCGTCGACTCACGATTCGTATAAGCCCTCAGCGCCTGCAACGAATCATTCGTAATCGCACCACGCCACACCAGGTTCCATAACGCCTCAATCGTCTCGTTCGCAAACCCGCCGCCCGTGCCGTCATGCACATTCTGAAAGAACGAAGCACCATGCGTACGTAGATACTCGACAATCCTTTCCTCACGATCCCGCGTATTGCTTCCACTCTCAATCGCGCTCGCAGCCTGCTGCGTGTTCACAACCGGCCATAGCAGCGGCAACTTCTCCGCAAGATACAAACCAACACGACCATCACGTTCGCCAATCGGCTCAAACCCAGCCCACGTTACCTCACCCGCGGCGATCAAAGTATCTAAGTCAGCAGGTCGGTAATTCGCAATGCGGGCAGGCAATATCTCCGTCTCCAGCAACGACGCAGGCAGCGGCGCGCCCTGCAGATTTTCAATCGCATCCAGCAACGCGTCCAACCCACGCCTCGGAGTCAACACACCCTGCCAGTGCGTAAGCAAACGCGCCAGCGTCTGCTGCTCCACCGGCTCCACTTCTTTACGTAACTTGGCTAACGATCTCCTGCGAATGGTGCGCAACACCTCCACATCGCACCACTCGCGCTCCTGCCCACCGGGACAGAAAGCGCCTTCCACAACGCGCCCCATGCCCACCAGTTTCTGCAACACCGCCTCAACGGTCTGCATCGGCACTTCAAATCGCGCAGCCACCTTCGCGGTGGTGAATGGCCCATGCGTGCGCCCATAACGCCGAATCAAATCCGTAATCGCATCGGCAGAAGACTCCAGAAATGCCGTAGGCAAACCCGGCGGCAGTGGAACTCCCAACGCATCGCGATACCGCGCCGCATCCTCCACAGCGATCCATCGCTTCTCACCCCCGATGCGCAACTCCAGCGCACGACGCGCCTTCGCCAAACGATCCAGCGTGATCGCCACCTCAGGCGAAACACATCGCCGCAACAACTCCGCGCGATTCAGATCACCCAGCCGCAGCAGCATGTCATGCACACCATCCATCGTGCGCGCACGATAGTCATCGGCCAGCATCTGCAACTGTTCTTCCGTCTCTTCAATCGCGTTGCGATCCAGCAGTTCACGCAGATCAGCATCGCCCATCAACTCGCGCAACTGATCCTGATCAATCGCCAACGCCTGCGCACGACGTTCCGCCAGCGGAGCATCGCCGTCATAGATGTAATTCGCAACGTAAGAAAACAACAACGCTGAAGCAAACGGTGAAGGCGTGCGTGAATCCACCGTGTGCACACGAATCTGCCGCTGCTCAACACTCCTCAGAATCTCGGCGAGTGCGGGCATATCAAAGACATCACGCAAACACTCGCGATACGCCTCCAGCAACATCGGAAACTCCGGATACCGCGCCGCCACAGCTAACAAGTCATACGCACGCTTGCGTTGCTGCCACAAAGGCGCACGTCCATCCGCACGCCGACGCGGCAACAACAAAGCACGCGCACTCGCCTCACGAAACTTCGCAGCAAACAAAGCAGTCGATCCCAACTGCCGCTGCACAGACTCCACCGCCTCCTGCGCCTCAGGAAAAAACGGCTCCACATCCGGCGCGTTATCCGCCTCAGGAAAACGAACAACGAAGCCATCCTCGCTCCACATCGTCTCCACATCCACTGCACCCGCCGCACGAATACGTCCCTGCACCGCCATCGCCCATGGCGCATGCACGCGCGAACCAAACGGCGTCATCACGCACACGCGCCAATCACCAAGCTCATCACGCACGCGTTCCACAACAATGGTGCGATCATCCGGCACCTGCTCCGTCGCCACCTCCTGGTCGGCCAGATAGCGCATCACATTCTCTGCAGCAAGCTGATCCAGATCATGCTCACGCGTCAATCGCGAAACAGCAGCGGCACGAGGCATATCGCGCAACTCACGAATCAACGCACCAATGCGCCGACCAAACTCCAACGGCCGCCCCGCCTGATCGCCATGCCAGAAAGGCATCTTCCCCGGCTCACCCGGCGCAGGCGAAACCAGCACACGATCATGCGTAATCTCATCAATACGCCACGTACTCGCACCAAGAACAAACGTCTCACCCGTGCGCGCCTCGAACACCATCTCTTCATCCAACTCGCCCACACGAATCGGCTTCGATCGCTCACCGGAAAGAAACACACCATACAAACCACGATCCGGAATCGTGCCGCCATTCAAAATCGCAATCCGCTTCACGCCCTGCCTCGGCGTCAACCACTGCTTCGTCCTGTCCCACGTAATGCGCGGACGCAGTTCGCCAAACTCATCCGACGGATAACGCCCTGCCAGCATGTCCAACACACCATCAAACACCTGCGTGCTCAAACCCGCATAGCCACTGCACGAACGCACAATGCGCAGCAGCTCGTCATACGCAATGCCCGGAGCATCTTCTTCATCGCTGCGGAACCGCTTCATCCTGCGTTCCGCTTCCGCAACAGGCAACGGCGGATGCGCAATGATCGCCACCATCTGCTGCGCCAACACATCCAGCGCATTGCGTTGATGGCGCGTGCTCTCCACATGCCCTTCATGCATCGCACGCGTCACCGCAGCACACGCAATCAGATCCGCACGATACTTCGGAAAGATAATGCCCTTCGAAGGCGCACCCACCTGGTGCCCCGCACGCCCAATGCGCTGCATCCCGCTCGCAACCGAAGGCGGCGCTTCAATCTGAATCACCAGATCCACCGCTCCCATATCAATGCCCAACTCAAGTGAAGACGTAGCCACCAGCGCGCGGATCTCGCCAGCCTTCAACAACTCTTCAATCTCGCTGCGCTGCGAAGCAGCAAGCGAACCATGATGCGCGCGCGCAATCGGCTCCCCCGCAAGCTCATTGATCGCACCCGCCAGCCGCTCCGCAATACGCCGAGCATTCACAAACAAAATCGTCGACTGATGCGCTCGAATCAACTCCAGCAAACGCGGATGAATACTCTGCCAGATACTCGTTCGCTTCGGCCCCTGCGAAGCCGGCCCACTCGGCGTGTCCTGCATCTCGCCAAGCTTCGCCATATCCTCCACAGGCACTTCCACTGTCAACTCCAACCGCTTCCGCGCACCCGCATTCACAACCGCAACAGGCCGATAGCGAATGCCACCAACCTCCGCCTCGCCATCGCTCACTTGCTCAATCGTGGATGAGCTAACCTGCTGCGTGCCCTCCGCACCACCAAGAAACCGAGCCACCTCTTCCAGCGGCCTCTGCGTAGCAGACAATCCAATCCTCTGCACCTTACGCCCAGTCAACGCCTCCAGTCGCTCCAGTGACAGCGCCATATGCGCGCCACGCTTCGTCGGCACCAGCGCATGAATCTCGTCAATGATCACTGTCTCAACGCTGCGCAATGCCTCGCCCGCATTTGAAGTCAGCAACAGATACAGCGACTCCGGCGTAGTGATCAAAATCTCGCCAGGATGCTTACTGAACCGAGCACGTTCATTCGCAGGCGTATCACCCGTGCGCACACTGATCTCCGGCGTATGTACGTCAACACCCATACGCTGTGCCATATTCGCAATGCCCTGCAAAGGCGAACGCAGATTGCGCTCCACGTCCACAGCAAGCGCCTTCAGCGGCGAAATATAAACAACACGCACGCCGTCCAAGACAGGCGACGCAGCAGCCTTCCGCCCACGCTTTGAAGTTTCGACAGGAGCAGCCGCGCGCGGCTGCAACATCAACCGATCCAAACACCACAAGAACGCCGTCAGCGTTTTACCCGTGCCAGTAGGCGCCAGTATCAACGTCGAATCGCCACGAGCAATCGCAGGCCACCCCTCGCGCTGTGGTTGAGTTGGCCCTTCAAACACCGCACGAAACCAGGCCGCCGTCACCGGATGAAACAGTTCCAACACCGAATCATCCGCGCTCGTCTCGGCAGGATCAACCGCCTGCACAGAAGCCTCCACACTCTCCGGCTTCTTCGGTTTCGTTCGTTTCGTAGCTGTTTTCTTAACGGGCATATCTGGCAGCATGTTAGACGCGCAGGTGCCCCTTCGCGCCGCATCGCTTGCAACCTTTCGCGCTTGGGTTTAGCCTCAGCAATCTATGTCGCTGGAAAACAAATCCGCAACCCTCGACGAAAGCCGCATCCGCAGCCTGCGCGAACAGGCCGTCCACGCCGCAAAAAACGCCTACGCACCCTACAGCCACTTCCACGTCGGCGCCGCCCTTCTGCTTGAAGACGGCCAAATCATCACCGGCTGCAACGTCGAAAACGCCAGCTACCGCCTCACCACCTGCGCGGAACAGGCAGCCATCGCGCGTGCCGTCGTCGAACGCGGCCCCCACATTCGCATCGTCGCCGTTGCCATCGCGAATGAAGACGCCACCATCGCATGCCAGCCCTGCGGTGCCTGCCGTCAAACCATCGCAGAGTTCGCCGATCCCACCTGCCGCATCTTCTTCCCCGCAGAGCACGGCAAGCCTGGCGAATGCACCCTGGCTGACCTTCTTCCCGCATCCTTCAACGCACAAAGCCTGCAGCAAGCAGCATCCAAGTAACCATGAGCATTCATCCCATCGACGTCATCCTGCACAAACGCGACGGCCACGAACTTTCCGACGCTGAAATCCGCGGCTTCATCGCAGGCGTCGTCGACGAATCCATCACACCCGCGCGCATCGCATCGTTGCTCATGGCCATCTTTCAGCGAGGCCTCAGCCCGCGCGAACTCGCCACACTCACTGACGCAATGCGCCGCAGCGGCGAAGTCTTTGACTCCGCATTCCTCAACAAGTTCACAGTGGATAAGCACTCCACCGGCGGCGTCGGCGACAAGAGTTCCTTGCTCATCGCACCCATTGTCGCCGCAGCGGGCCTCGCCGATCCCATGATCAGCGGCCGCTCCCTCGGTCACACCGGCGGCACACTCGACAAGCTCGAAACCATCCCGGGTTTCAACACACAACTCTCACTCAAACAGTTCGGCGAAATCATCCAGCAATGCGGCTTCAGCATGATCGGACAAACCAAAAACCTCGTCCCCGCCGACCGCATTCTCTACGCACTTCGCGACCACACCGGCACCGTGGAATCGCCATATCTCATCACCGCCAGCATCATGAGCAAAAAGCTCGCGGAAGGCCTCAACGGTCTCGTGCTCGACGTGAAAACAGGCAGCGGCGCATTCATGAAAAAGTACGAGGACAGCGAACACCTCGCGCGCCTCATGGTCAACACCGGCGAAGGCAACGGCACACGCACCGTCGCCCTGCTCACCACCATGGACGAGCCGCTCGGCCGCTTCTCCGGCAATTGGATTGAAGTGTGGGAATGCATCGACATCATGAAGGGCGTCCATCACCCCATGTATGCCGACCTCATCGAACTCTCCGTCACTCTCTCCGGATGGATGCTCTATCTCGGCGGCGTCAGCAGCACTCCGGAAGAAGGCAAGACAAAATCCCTCGCACTACTCAACGATGGCTCTGCATACAAAAAATGGATTGAGATGACAAAGCTGCAAGGCGGCGACATCAAGCCCTTCGACGATCCAGCGGCCTTCCACCAACCAAAGGCCACGCGCATCCTCAAAGCAGAATCTGACGGCTATCTCGCCAGCATGGATTGCACGCAAGTTGGATGGGCCGTGCAACGCCTCGGTGCAGGCCGCGAAAAACCCGGCGACCCAGTCTCGGCCCACGCAGGCATTGAGATGCACGCAAAGATCGGCGACCGCATCATCAAGGGCCAACCGCTCGTCACGTTGTTTACAGAAAACGAGGAATTACTCGACACGCCGGAACAGATGTTGCGAGAGACCATTCAGATCAAGCAAGAACTTCCAGTAAAGCAGCCACTCATTCGCCAGGTTATCGTTGCAGACCAACAGCACTAAGCCTTGCTGACAGTCTCCGTAGCGCCATCCCAATAACCGTGGTCACGTACAAAGTGGCTGCGGTTTTTGCAGTTCATCAGCGTCCAGAAAAACAGAAACACCATGCGCGCATGTCCCGTTCTGTGGAACCGCCTGTTCGACGTGTAGATGCATCCGTCCAACACAGAAAAGCGCAGAGAGGAAACCTGTTTCGTCAGCAGAAAGTCTTCAGCAAAAACCGCATCTTCAGCAAAGCCACCAAGCTCATGAAAGCGTCCGCGCTCAAACAGCAGAAACATGCCCGTACCAAACGGCATGCCCCACGCGCTCAACCGCTGCATCCGGCTGTTACCCCAATACAGCAGCCGATCCGCCCACGTTCCTTCCGCACAAGCAATGTCCACCGTCTGGCAGTGTAAGCGCTGCTTCTGCATCGCAGTCATCGCGCGGCGCAGCAACGTACGATCACGCAACTCAACATCCGCATCCAGAAACAGTACATAGCGCGATGTGCTCTGTGCCGCACCGCGATTCCGCCCCACAGAAGGCAATCCGCCTTCAATCACGCGAACATTCAGCAGGTTGTCATAGCTACGTGCAATGGCAGCCGTTCCGTCGGTCGAACCGGCATCAGCAACGAAGACTTCCGTATCCGCCATAGCCGGATAGTCCTGCTTCGCCAGCGAACTCAGCAGCGAAGGCAGGTGTCTCGATTCGTTCTTTGCCGGGATCACGATAGACAGTTCCGGGTTGATACTCATGGATCTGGACTCCCTTACGGTCGATGGTCAAAAACGTGGCGCGTGTATCTGTCCAGCACCCGGAGTTGAAATACTCAATACTGCCTTCATTACGTTGCATCGCTTCATGCGTATGCCCGCAGAACACTCGGTCTGCGTGACCTTCTTTCGCATACGCCAGCGCACCTTCTGCAACCTTGTCTGACAACCGCAACCAGCGCGTGCTGAAGCGATCAAACCAGCGCGACATCCGCTGTTCCTTACCATCCAACCGCTGCGACATCTCATAGAAGCCCTCAAAGAAGCGGCTCAACAAAATGTTGCGGTTGATAAAACGATCAAACTGGTGCCCATGCACCGCCAGGTGTCGCTTGCCCGCGTACTCCCACACATAACGCTGATATACCGGCACGCCCACCATGTGCGACATCAACTGCGACAACCCATGATCGTGATTGCCTTCCACCCAAACAATCGTGCGACGTTGCTTCGGGTTGGAGAGCTTACGGATGCACGACAGAAAATCCCAATGCTGTCGCTTCAATCGCGCAAAATCAAGATCGCTGAAGATATCACCCAACAAAATCAATTGCCGGAAGTCCACACCTTCCAGCACGTCGATGGCTTCTTCCGCCCGGCTAACATCTGAGCCCAGGTGGACGTCGGAGAGGATGAGCGTATCGCAGGTCCGCACCATACCCCAACAGCTTCGCGCGGGCTCATTGCTGCAGCATGACCGCAGTGTGAACTATCCATTACGAAGAGTTACTCTCCCAATACCCTCTGCATCGCATCAACTGTAGCCGCATTGCGCTTAGCGGAAAAATACTTCCGTGACATCTGGTCTCCGCCAGGTAAGAGTCTTCGCTTCAAAAATCCTTCGCCATCCCGGCATTTCTGTGGTCTTCAAAACCACGTTTCAGGTACTCACCAGGATTGACCCCAACAACTCTCTTGAACGCCTTACTGAAAGCAGCGTCGGACTCGTAACCGACTAACCGAGCAACGTCTATAAGCTTCTTGTCACGCTGCTGGAGTAACTGCATCGCCTTTTGCATCCGCCACTCGGTTACGTATTCCATTGGTGTTTGTCTCAGCAGTTCTTTAAAGCGCACTGCGAATGCGGAGCGAGACATGCCCGCCGCTGCGGCCAGTGATTCGACCGTCCAGGCCGCACTCACACTGTCGTGAACGGCACTCAAAGCGATTCCCATTTGAGGATCGAAGATCGCGCGAAGCCATCCTTTGTTGCGTTGCTGCCCCAACGCGATATGCGCCCGTAGCACCTGGATAAATAGAACCTCGGCCAGGCGCGTCGCGACGACCTCCGATCCCGGTGCCTGCACAGCCATTTCTGATGCAAGCGCCTGCACGGTGTTGTGAAGCGCAAGCGTGCGTTCCTCATCGGCCTTCATCAGAATGAAGCTCGGCAATAACTGGGTGATCGGCTTCAGGCTCGCGCGATCGAAACTCAAAGACCCACAGACGATAGTCGTGGGTGCGCCACCACCCCCACACTGAGCGACATTGCCGTTGGCCAAGGCCCCGATCTCGCGGAATGTCCACTTCGGGCGTGTTCGTGGGCTGTCGCGTAAAACGATCGAAGTCCCCTTGGCCACCAAGAAGCAATCACCACCACTAAGGGGAATTGGCTCCGCAATACCTTCCACACTCAGCCAGCAGTTGCCGCGCGAAAGCATGGCGAAGTGCGCCAAATCTGCGGGCGGCGTTTTCTTGCCGGAGGGCGTGACTTCTTCTTCGGACCGATTTTCCTGTTTCACGCCCCACGGAACTGTGGCTTCCAGCCTGTGCAGCCCAAACGCGGTCACGTGCATTGTTTTGAAGATGTCCGTTATCGGGTCCAACATAACCTCCACAATTTGGACGAATAGACAAAATATTCGGATTTTTGGGCAGTTCTCGTCCACTTCCAAGGAAATCTACTCTGCTGTAGTGAATGCTACACATCTACCGAAGGGAACAATTATGGGAAAACTGGAAGGTAAGGTCGCAGTCGTCACGGGGGGATCGAGTGGCCTGGCGCTGGCGAGCGCCAAACGCTTCGTGGAAGAGGGTGCCTACGTTTTCATCACAGGCCGAAGGCAGGAACAGCTCGACGAGGCAGTCAAGCAGATTGGTCGAAACGTGACCGGCGTACGTGGTGACGCAGCCAATCTCAACGACCTTGATCGTCTGTTCGATACCGTCAAGCGGGAGAAGGGAAAGATCGACGTCTTATTCGCGAGCGCAGGCCGGGGCGATGCCCTGCCACTTGGCGAAATTACCGAGCAGCACTTCGATGCGGCCTTCGGCCTGAACACGCGCGGAACGCTGTTTACAGTTCAGAAGGCATTGCCACTGTTTAACAACGGCGGATCGATCATCATGACCGGGTCGGTCGCTTCGGTAAAGGGCTTTCCCGGTTTCGGCGTATATGCGGCAAGCAAGGCAGCGCTGCGCTCTTTCGCACGCACGTGGCTTAACGAACTGAAGGCCAGGCATATCCGGGTGAACGTGCTGGGCCCCGGGCCAATCGCCACTCCGATGCAGGAAGAAGTGCTCACTCCAGAGGCGAAGCAGATGTTCGAATCCCTGATCCCTCGAGGAACAATGGGGCAACCTGAAGAAATCGCGACGGTAGCTCTGTTTCTTGCTTCAGACGATTCCAGCTTCGTGAATGGCGTGGAGCTGAATGTCGACGGCGGCTTCTCGGCAATCTGAAATCTATGAATCTCGGTGAGTGCATGATCGCAAGGCACTTACCGAGATTCATAGACAACCAAAGTCAGCGCACGTAGACGAGCGTATCCTTCGGTACAGCAGGTTTTAAACAGCTCCCCCAGAACTTCATGAATCCTTTTCAAAGCCACAGCAATCTATCCCGATGGATCATTTCGATGGTTGTCAAAATATCAAAAGGACGGAAACATCATGGGTAAGCTCGAAGGAAAGATCGCACTCGTCACCGGCGGCAACAGCGGCATCGGCCTCGCAACAGCAAAACGCTTCGTGGATGAAGGCGCCTACGTATTCATCACCGGCCGCCGCCAGAGCTCCCTGGATGAAGCCGTAAAGTTTATAGGCAAGAATGTCACCGCCGTACAAGGCGACGTCTCCAACCTCGAAGACCTCGATCGCCTCTTCGCGCAGATCAAGTCTGAAAAGGGCAAGCTCGACGTCGTCTTCGCCAACGCAGGCGGTGGCGAATTCATTCCGCTCGGCAGCTACACCGAAGAGCACTTCGACAAGACCTTCAACATCAATGTGAAGGGCCTCGTCTTCACCGTGCAGAAGGCACTTCCGCTCCTGCCCGATGGCGCAACCATCGTGCTGAATGGCTCCATCGTCTCCATCAAGGGCTTTGAGAACTTCGGCGTCTACAACGCCACCAAGGCTGCCGTCCGCTCCTTCGCTCGCACCTGGACCAACGAACTGAAGGCGCGCAAGATCCGCGTCAACGTCGTTAGCCCCGGCCCCATCGACACCCCGGCCATCAGCGGTCTAGTCGGCAACGACTCCGAGCAGGAGAAGGCGCTGAAGGCAGGTCTGGCAGCAGGCGTTCCTCTCGGCCGCATGGGTGAACCCGACGAACTCGCCAAGGCAGTCGTCTTCCTCGCCTCGGATGACAGCAGCTTCGTCGCCGGTGTGGAACTCTTCGTCGACGGCGGATTCGTGGCCGTATAAACAATCGGTGAAAAGCCGGAGGCGGTTTCCCCTTCGCCTCCGGTACACTCTTTCTGCAACGCACCTGATTTGCAGCAGAGGAGGGCCCGATTTGGCCCGCTTTACCGGACTCATTGGCCTAGTCGTTTTACTTGGCGTCGCCTACGCCCTCTCCACCGACCGCCGTGCCATCCGCTGGCGCACCGTCGCCTGGGGCCTCTCCCTGCAAGTCTTCTTCGCATTCCTCGTTATCAAGTGGAGCTTCGGCCAGAAAATCCTCGCCAAGGGCGCAGGCGCAGTAGCCGGTCTCCTCGCTCATTCCGTCGATGGCTCATCGATGGTCTTCGGCAAACTCGGCGACCCTACCAGCCCCCTGCAAGTCTTCGCCTTCGCCGTCCTGCCCACCATCATCTTCGTGTCAGCATTGTTCGCGGTGCTCTATCACCTCGGCATCATGCAGATCGTCATCCGCGGCATGGCATGGGTCATGCAGCGCACCATGGGCACCTCCGGCGCAGAATCAACGAACGTAGCGGCCTCCATCTTCATGGGCCAGACCGAAGCTCCGCTCACCATCCGCCCCTTCCTCAACAACGCCACCCGCTCTGAATTAATGACCATCATGACCAGCGGCATGGCGCACGTCTCCGGCGGCATCATGGCGGCGTACATCTCCTTCGGGATCCGCGCGCAGGACCTGCTCAGTGCCGTCATCATGACCGCGCCCGGCACCATCCTCATCGCAAAAATGCTCGTGCCTGAAACCGAAGTCCCGGAAACACTAGGCACCGTCCACATCAAGAGCGAAGACGAACACAAAAACGAAAACCTCATCGGCGCCATAGCGCGCGGCACCATTGACGGCGGTCAACTCGCCTTCAACGTCGCCATCATGCTCATCAGCTTCCTCGCGCTCGTCGGCCTGCTGAACGGCATCCTAACCGGCATCCACAACCTCATCGGCGTGCACCAGGTCGGCGGCCACAACGTCAGCTTCCCATCGACGTTAAACAGCATCCTCGGCTTCTTCTGCGCACCCATCGCGTGGCTCATCGGCATCCCGTGGCACGACGCGCCCATCGTCGGCAACCTCATCGGAACCCGCGCCGTGCTGAACGAATTCATCGCCTACACGCAGCTCGGCCAGCTAGCCAACGCGCATCAGATCAGCACGCGCACCCTCGCCATCGCCACCTTCGCGCTCTGCGGCTTCGCGAACCTCGGTTCGGTAGGCATGCAGATCGGTGGCATCGGCGCGCTGATCCCCAATCGTCGCAACGAACTAGCCCGCCTCGGCATGCGAGCGCTCCTGGCGGGCACCATCGCAAACCTCATGAGCGCTTCCATCGTAAGCATGCTCATCCGCTAAGCAGAAAAAGCCTCGCCAATCAGCGAATCTCATACGGTCGAAGACCGTTAACTTAAGCGAAACGCGTCGTCTGTTGGAAGGGGCAGGCCTTCAGCCCTGCCTAAAGAATGACAAAGAAAGGGGCTTTAGCCCCTGAGGGAATTCCTAACCCCGCCCCAGCACCACGGTGATATTGTCCGACCCGCCATGTTGATTCGCTAGATCCACCAACGTATCCGCACAAACCTGCAGTCCGTTGTGGCAGTCTTCGTTCAACACTCGCGCAATGGTTGCGTCATCCACTTCGCGAATCAGCCCATCCGAGCACAGCAGAAACACATCGCCCTGCATCAATTCGCAACGCATCACATCCGGCAGCACTTCCACATGCGACCCCACGGCGCGCGTAATGATGTTCCTCAGATGCGACATCGAAGCCTCATCCTCCGTCATCAAACCCGCGCGCACCTGTTCGTCTACAAAAGAATGGTCGCTGGTCAACTGTTCCAGAACGCCGCGCCGCAACCGATAGCAGCGTGAGTCTCCCACATTCACAACCCACGCTTGCTGCAGATCGCGTTCCACTTCCAGGCCCACCAGCGTCGTTCCCATGCCGCGCAGCGCCATGTCCCGGTGCGACTCCATGAAGACGGCGTTATTCGCCTCCATGGCCGCGCTCTCCAGTCGCCAACGTGCAGGATGCGCATCGCGCCCAAGCCGTGCTTTTTCCAGGAACACACGCGCCGCCATGTGCGACGCCACCTCGCCGCCCGCAGCTCCGCCCATGCCATCGCACACCACGAACAGCCCCGCCATCTCGTCTGCGGCGCAAACATCCTCGTTGTGTACGCGGCATCGGCCCACGTCCGTCAACATCGCGTATTCCACGTGTGGCCTCCGGCTCAATCCTGCAATCCAATCCCTGAGCATGCCGCTGGAGGTACCTTCCGTACTACTGCGAATCCGCGGCAAACTCTTTGCGTGCGGTTTACTGCAATTCCAATAAACCTGGAAGCTTACTGACCCTTCCGAGCTGCTTCAAACTCATCACCCGGCAACCACTCCATGCGCTCCGGCTGACTCATCACAATCCATCCCAATTCAAACCCAAAGCGCGCCATGTGCGCGTTGCCCGTGAAGTCCATCGAGTCCGAGTACACATCCGCAGGCGTGTGATATTTGTTCTGACCAAAATCACGCGACTGCTCGCGTCCCCACGCCTCGTCATGCCCCACATACATGCCGCCCTGTCCCAGAGAAAACGCCGGAATACCCACGCGCGCCAGCGAGAAGTGATCGCTGCGATAGTACCCACCGCCCGCGTCCACACCGCCCTTGCGCAGCGTCAGGTTGTCGTGCGCAGCCAACGCCTCCAGGATCGGATAAGCCGTCGTCCTCTGCGCTCCCCCCGCACCCACACCCGTCACATCGCCCAGCGGCAACAGTTCGTCATAGTTAATGTCCAGCGAAATATCCTTGGCTGGAACCGGCGGATGCATCCCCAGATACTGCGATCCCAGCAACCCCTGCTCTTCCGCCGTCACCGCTGCAAAAATCACCGTCGATGGCGGCTGAATCTTCTTCTGCCCAAATGCCCGCGCCATCTCCATCACAATCGCGGTGCCCGTCGCGTTGTCGGCTGCGCCATGAAACACAGGATCACCCTTGCGCGTGCGATCAATGCCGAAGTGATCATAGTGCGCTGTATACAGCACCGTACGTCCCGGCTTCGCTCCCGTAATCTTGCCAACAACGTTCGCCGCCTCGAACTCGTGAACATGCGTAATCACATGCGCCTTCAACCGCACCGGCAGCGGCTTCGCCACAAATCCACGCTTGCCCGCCGCAGTGATCGCCTCATCCGCCGTCATGCCAACCGTGGCGAACAGCTTGTCTGCAACATCATGCGTAATCCAGCTTGCTGCCTTCAGCCTCGTGTCAGGATCATCACGCAGATAGCTGTGTTCGCCGCTCCATGAGTTCTGAACCACCTGCCAGCCATAGCTCGCAAGATCGGTGCGATGAACAATCAGGCAAGCCACAGCACCATGCCGGCCAGCCTCTTCAAACTTGTACGTCCAGCGACCGTAGTAGGTCATGCTCTTGCCGTTGAAGAACTTCGGATCGTCGCTTGTGGGTTCGTTCACAATCACCACCGCAACCTTGCCCTTCACATCCACGCCTTTGTAGTCGTCCCAGCCGTACTCGGGCGCCACAATGCCATGCCCCACAAACACCAGCGGAGCATCAATCTCTGCAATCGGTGTGTGCGTCTGGTTATTCGCAACGTAGTCCGTGCCAAAGGCCAGCTTCAGCGGCTCACCCTTTTCCGGCACCAGCGCAAACGCGGTCGAAGGATCGGTCTTCACACCCACCATCGGCACCTGCTGAAAGTACGTGCCATGATCGCCCGCAGGTTCCAGCCCTGCCGCCTTGAACTGAGCAGCAATATATTTCGCAGCCTTCTCACCGCCCGGCTGCCCCGGCGCACGACCTTCAAACTCGTCGCTGGCCAGCGTCTTCACATGCTGCCGCAACCGCTCCGGATCAATCCCCTTCTCTTCCTGCTGCGCTGCGTCCGGCAAAGTCAGATTCGCCTGCGCCACTACTGAAGGAACCACCAACAAAGACGCAAAAATTACCGCAGAAGCAAAACGCATCAGGACAGAAACTCCAAGGGAAAGTAAAAGGAATGACGACAAACGAAATCAGTGTATGCCAATCGCCGCCCGCGAACGGCCTTTCTTTTTATTGGCAATGCTGGTCCATCGCAAAGGCTTATGGCTGGATCGCCCGATGCCGCCCATCCTTCGCAACCAGGTTCATCACCGGGTTCGCCGGTCCACGCTTAATGAGCTGTATATAACCGGAATCCCCACCCAGCACCAGCCCCGCACCATCCTCGGTCGTAGCCAGTTTCACGTTCGGCCCATTCTGCGAAGTCAGCAACCGGAACAGCACCGTCTCCGGATATCCCTTTGTTCCATCCGGCATCTTGAAATCGGGCTGCGCAGGCAGCACACGCAACTCGGCGCGAGTGCGTCCCTGCTCATCCACAATCTCCAAAGCATGCGCGCGCACCACCGGCGAGATAACCTCCGGCGCGGCGACAACAGTTGCGGCAGGGCGTGTCACCGAATAGGTAAGCATCGCCGCGTTTACCAACGTCAGTGCGATCATGACCGGCTGAATCTTCATAGCAGTGTCTCCTCATCCGTTGAACGAGTCGTAAGAACACGGCGACGCCACACCACTCCGAACTTTCCCTGTCGCCGAAAGCTTCCGTTAATCCGCCATCCTTCGCCTGGCGTTCTCGTCTGTCAATAAGAACGGAATGGATCGCCACACGCGATTCAGTATTTTCAACTCAGCTAAAAGAGGCATCATTGGCCGCTTTAGAACGAGCAGTTCCCTCCCTGAAAACCTGTCAAGCCTTCATCCTCATAACCCCAACAATCCAAAACACTTCCCGGTGCCGATAATTTCCCCAAAACCCGCTACAATAGAGGGTGACCATACAGGAGCACGCATAAGCCTTGGCGGGCGGCTGCTAACTCCAGCAGAATGAAGATTTTGCGTGTAAACCCAATCGTATGACGATTTTAGGGACACTCGCGCGCTAAGTCCTTCCGCATGACGATTTTAGAAATTTGAGGGGGGAGGGGGTACCCCACCACTCACCCCGGCAGGGACACTCGCGTGCCAACCATCACCGAAGCAGAAATCAAAACGAACCTCAGCACCGACAGCATCGAACGGCCAAAGATTGGCTTCGTCTCGCTCGGCTGCCCCAAGAACCTCGTCGACTCCGAGGTCATGATGGGAATGGTTCACCACGCAGGCGCGCAACTCACACCAGCCGCGGAAGACGCGGACATCATCGTCGTCAATACCTGCTCCTTCATCGACTCGGCCAAGCAGGAGAGCGTGAACACCATCCTCGAGATGGTGCAGCACAAGACCGAAGGCCGAGCCAAGCGCCTCATCGTCACCGGCTGCCTCGTCGAGCGCTACCGCGACGAGATCCAGAAGAACATCCCTGAGGTTGACGCCGTTCTCGGCACAGGCGAACTGGATGACATCCTCGCCGCAGCAGGCCTGCAGCCAAAGCCAGTCCCGAACAATAGCCCGTTCAACATCCTCACCTCTGCGAACACGCCGGTTCACACGCACGCCCACACTGAACTCGGTGGAGCAGCAGCGCTTGAGGTGGAAGTAGCCGAAGGCAATCTCTCTCCCGCAACCATCGCGGAGAGCAGCCTCATCGACCGCGCATCCAGCGCAGTCCGCAAGCACAGCCAGCTCGAAGTCCCGGAGCAGACCTCGCGTCCCGAAGGCGACCTCCGCGAGAAGCAGGGCCGCTTCGCCCGCACCGATTGGGACGGCGCGACCGCCGAGCTGCCCAGCTATCTCTACTCCGACGAGACTCCGCGCATCCTCAGCACGCCGCGCGCCTCGGCCTACATCAAGATCGCCGAAGGCTGCGATCATCCCTGCGGCTTCTGCATCATCCCGCAGCTCCGCGGCAAGTTCCGCTCACGCCGCATCTCCTCCATCCTCAACGAGGCGGAGAACCTGGTGAAGCAGGGCGTCCGCGAGATCACCCTCATCGGTCAGGACACCACCTGCTACGGCGAAGACCTCGGCATGAAGGACGGCCTCGCCATGCTGCTGGAAGCCCTCGCCACGCTGGAAGTAGAAGGCATCGGCAAGATCCACTGGCTGCGCTTCCTCTACGCCTATCCGAACAAGGTCACCACCAAACTGCTGGAGACCATCGCGGCGCACGACAACATCGCCAAGTACCTCGATGTACCGTTGCAGCACGCCTCGCCAACCGTCCTCAAGCGTATGAAGCGTGGCGGCAGCGGCGACATCTTCCTCCGCATGCTCGACAAGGCCCGCAGCATCGTGCCGGACATCGCCATCCGCACCAGCTTCATCGTCGGCTTCCCCGGCGAAACGGATGAGGAGTTCGCCGAACTGGAGGCCTTCATCAAGGCCGCTAAGATCGACTGGCTCGGTGTCTTCTCCTACTCGGACGAGGAAGGCTCACCCGCCTTCGACCTCGGCGACAAGGTGCCGAAACGCACCATCGAGTCACGCCGCCGCAAGCTGATGCGCACCCAGCTCAAGCTGAGCGCCAAGGCCCGCGCCGCGCAGGTAGGCAAGGTAGTGGAAGTACTCGTGGAAGGCCCCAGCGAGGAGACCGAACTCCTGTGGCAGGCCCGCACCCTCCAGCAAGCCCCGGAGATCGACGGCCACGTCCTACTCAACGACTTCGGCCCCCACGAAGCCCTCATACCCGGCACCTTCTACCAGGCTGAGATCACCGAAGCACACGATTACGACGTGGTAGCGACCATCATCGAGTAAGCTTGCTCGCATGAGATACAGCTGGAAGAAACATCTACTTGCCGCTGCCGTTTCCGTGGCTATTCTCACGTTCACGACAACGCTTACCTTCAGGAGCGACGCCTCTCTTGGGAAGCAGAGATTCCTAGATCGTGATGCCCACGCCTATGAGGTGAACTCAGCCGGTAATGTGGTAGGCGTGCTGATCGTCGCCATCGGATTCACAGCAGCTATTCTCCTTCCCTACGAGTTGACGTTGCGTATTTTGGACAGCAAACGTCTCAGCGGTGAAGACTAATCTCGGAGCCCACGCGATGCTACAACCGGAGTTCCGCCACATCGACATCATTCTCCTCGCAGGCACAATGGTGATCTACGAAGGCCAGCAGGACGCAACCGAACGCATCCCAGCGCAATGGGCTGATCTCATGGCGCTGCCTGTCCCGGAACTCCACTCGGCAACGCACGTCTACGGCGCATCGCCCTGCACCGCTGATGGCAAGCTCCACTACTTCACGGGCATTGAAGTCCCTAGCTACGAAGGCGTGAACTCGCCTGCCCGCATCAGCATTGAGGCTGACGAATACGCCATCTTCACGGTGCATGACATCACCACACTCCGCGACACATGGGTCTGAGTTCTGCGCGAGTGGCTGCCTCAATCTGGGCGCCGCGAACGCAACGTACCAGAGTTCGAGCGGTTCACGGCACCGTACAATCCACTCAGGGCCAGCGGACCGATCCAGATCGGCATCCCGTTAGAGCCCGGTGAATAGCACTGGAAGAAGGATCATACAGACAATGGCAACACCCGCAGATGCAGATATCGTCCTCAAGCTCTACGAGCTCCGCCGCGAAGAAGTCATGCGCAAGGCACGCAACTACGTTGGCATGGAGTTCTGGCCTGCGAACGTGGATGAGTTCCGTGAGATCCATAAGCCCACGAACCCCAATAACGTCTACTGGCGTCAGGTAATCACCTTCTGGGAGATGGCCGCTCAGCTCCCGCTGCACGGTGCAGTCGACTCGGACCTCTTCCTCGCCACGCAGGGTGAAGCACTCTTCATCCGCGCCAAGTTCGCCGACATCTCCGAGGAAGCTACCGGAAACACCTTCATGCCCAACACCAAGAAGCTGGTCGACGGTAGCGAGAAGGCACAGGCGCAGTTTGAGGCCGTGAAGAAGCAGCTGGCCGCACGCCGCGCGCAGGTCGTCGCAGCCAAGGCATAGCCCGAAGCATCCAATCACTGTTATGGCTACCAAAGTACTCCGCTGTCCCACATGTCGAACACTGATCACCGAGAAGGGCGATGACTTCCCCTTCTGCAGTGATCGCTGCCGCCGCATCGACCTCGGTAAGTGGGCCAGCGGAGACTACAAGATCACCTCGCCCATCCTTGACCCCGATCTGCTGGAAGACCTCGAACGCGAGCAACTCCTCCCGCAGCGCAATAAGTACGAGAACTAGGCGTGGCTGAGATTCCCGACGCACAACACGACACCATCACGCGCGACGAGGTGCTTTCCGCCGAACATCTACCTGGCGTGAAGCGAACCCGTTGGGCATGGATCGTAGGCACCTTCTTCGGCGCAGGCTTCCTCAAGCCCGGCCCTGGAACGTATGGTTCCGTCGCCGCCCTTATCGTATGGTTTGTGGTGGCAACGCATGTGCCATATCACTGGTTGCCACTCATCACGCTGATCATGGCTGCAACAGCCACCGCTGTCGGCATTCCCGCAGCCACCCGCGTAGCCCGCGAGAGCGGCCGCAAAGACCCGCAGATCGTGGTCATCGACGAGGTAGCAGGACAGTGGCTGACACTGGTCTTCTGCCTGCCGACCATGCCGTTCGCGCTGCTGGGTCTGCTCTGCTTCCGGGTCTTCGACATCCTCAAGCCACCGCCAGTACGCCGTCTGGAGCGACTCCCCGAAGGCACGGGCATCGTGGTGGACGACCTGGCTGCTGGCGTCTACGGCCTCATCGTGCAGACGCTGCTGCAGCAGGGCCTCATCATCTACCACCTCATCCAGAGCACACCCAAACACTAGCCACGTTGCAAGTGCCACCATCGCGGCATACCCTGAAGAGTGATGACGCTGCTCTCCCATCTCCGCGGCCACGCCGACCCCAACGCACCGCACCTTGACCGGATCACTCCCGCCGCAGCCATGCCCGACGGCGTTGTGGACCTATACGGTGCACACCTCGCCGACGCGACTCGCCCGAACATCACCATAGGCGATAGCGCTGCTCCGCTTACCTATACCTCCCCATCGCGCGTAAGCTTTCGTGTTCCGGACGGCTCTATCTCAGGCGACGTCGTCGTGCGTATCCACGATCACCACAGCAATCCGTTGCCACTGAATGTCGCCGTGCCGATCGCGGATAACCTGCATCCCATTGCCAATCCCGCCGTAGACAGCGAAGGCAACATCTTCGCCACCTTCTCGGGCACACGTGGGCAGGATGTGCCGGTCTCCATCTTCCGTATCGACCGCGACTACCAGATGCGGCCCTTCGTGCGCGGCCTGCAGAATGCCAGCGCACTTGCCTTCGGCCCCAACGGGCATCTGTACTGCTCCTCACGCTCCGAAGGTACGGTCTATCGCATCAACCCTGATGGTGCGTCGGTGCAGTTTGCCGAGGGAATGGGCATTGCCACCGGACTGGCCTTCGACGACAGCGGCAGCCTCTACGTTGGCGACCGCAGCGGCACCATCTTCAAGCTGGATACGCAGGGCAACGTGTTCGTGTTCGCCACGCTGGAACCTTCCGTGTCGGCCTACCATCTGGCGTTCCTCGGCAATGGGACGTTGCTGGTCACGGGACCGACCACGAGTAGCAACGAGGCGATCCATGCCATCTCGCCAGAAGGTGAGGTGAGTGTGTGGTATCGCGGCCTGGGGCGCCCGCAGGGTATGGCTGTGGACACACAGGACAACGTATACGTTGCGGCATCGCTGCATGGCGAACGTGGTGTCATCCGCATAACGCCGGAGAAGGAAGCATCGCTTGTGCTCAGCGGTGCAGGACTGGTTGGATTGGCGTTCACTGAGGCAGGCGAAGCGGTGCTGGCCACCAACGCCTCGCTGTACACCGTAGACCTTCGAGTGGAAGGACGGTTGAACCGCTAACATGGCCACCGACCCAACACCCAGCATGATTGCGGAGATTATCGCTGTGGGCAGCGAGATGCTCACGCCTTACCGACAGGACACCAACTCGCTCGCGATGACTGCGGAGCTGAACAAGCTTGGTGTCACGGTTGCCTTCAAGACCATCCTTGGCGATACATTCCAGCATCTGGTGGATGCGGCCAAGATCGCCCTTACGCGCGCGGACATTGTGTTGTTCTCAGGTGGTCTTGGCCCAACTGAGGACGATCTCACCCGTGAAGCTGTAGCGTCTGCGCTTGGTGTTGGCATGACGCGCAACGAGACCGTTGTGGAAGGACTGAAGCAGCGATTCGCCAAGCGCGGTCTTGTGATTCAGGAGATCAACTTCAAACAGGCTGATGTGATCGATGGGGCTAAGTTGTTGCCTAACCCCAACGGTACGGCACCGGGTCAGTGGGTGGCCACAGAGTATGAGGGGAAGCCACGGTACATTGCCTTGTTGCCGGGGCCTCCGAAGGAGCTGCTGCCCATGTTTGTGGAGCAGGTGCGTCCGCGGTTGCAGCAGGTTATTCCGCGGTTGCACATTGCGTATCGCTGGCTGCGTATGGCGGTGGTGCCGGAGAGTGAGGTGGATGCACGCACTTCGCCCATCTACCTTTCCTATCCCGATGTAAGTACCACCATCCTGAGCACAGGCGGCGAGATCCAACTGCACTTCCTGTGCGCCAAGCCCACTCTGGAAGAGGCGCAGGAGCGCGTGGACGAGGTGCTGTCCAAGTGCGAGCACGAGATGATGGACTACGTCTTCTCTGCCGACGGTGAGTCGTTGGAGCAGGTGGTTCTGCTCATGCTGGGTATGCGGCACCTGACGCTGTCCACGGCAGAGAGCTGCACTGGTGGACTGATTGCGGAACGGCTCACTGCTGTTTCCGGATCGTCACGGTCGTTCCTTGGTGGCGCCGTTGTGTACTCCGATGAGTTGAAGACACTGTTTGCGGATGTGCCGAAGGAACTGATCCAGAAGCATGGTGCAGTGAGCGATCCAGTTGCGAGGGCGATGGCGGAAGGCATTCGCGCCCGCATTGGGTCTGATCTGGCGATTGGTGTGACCGGTATTGCCGGGCCTGGCGGAGCTACGTTGAACAAGCCTGTTGGCCGTGTCTACATTGCACTGGCCGATGCGGAAGGTACGCAAGTGCGCGAGTTGAACCTGAGCGGCGACCGTGAGCGCGTTCGCTGGTTTGCCTCGCAATATGCACTGGTGATGCTGCGGCAGAAATTGCTCTCGTAAGGGGGTACCCCCCTCCCCCGTTTCTCTAAAATCGTCTTTCTATTGGGGTTATGGCCGGGGTGTCTCTAAAATCGTCAGCCCATTGGGGTTAGAGCCAAAATCGTCTTTCTAAAGGACTTAACTTGACGCGCTTGAGGCAAGAGGCAAGCGAGGACAGCCCCTTACTTCAATTGTAGTGAGTTGAAGGAAATAACCTGCCAGCTCTATTTCTTTTGGTTTGTTGGGTTTGAGAGAGTTGGGGGCTTGACAGGTTTTCCGCATGAAGGGGATTAACGCGGGATGCCGCTTCCCTGTGGAACCGTCTGTTCCTGGGTCTGACTTGCTACACTCTACCGAGTCATGACACCGACCCTGATCTGGATTATTACGTTGCTGGTTGCCTATTTGTTGGGGTCGATTCCCACGGGCTACCTGCTTGTCCGCTTCTTCAAGAATGAAGATGTTCGCGCTACCGGGTCCGGCAACATTGGTGCGACCAACGTGGCGCGGTCCGGCGGCAAGGGACTGGGCATTGCAACGCTGGTGCTGGATGCACTGAAGGGTTTTGTTGCCGTTGCGTTCGCGTGGCACATGGCGCAACGCATCGGATTCCCGAGCGGCTATGACCTGGAAGCGATGGCTGGGCTGTTCGCCGTGCTTGGCCACATGTACACGGTGTGGCTTGGCTTCAAGGGCGGCAAAGGTGTTGCCACGGCGCTGGGCGTATTCCTTTACCTGATGCCTTCCGAGACGCTGGCTGCCGTGGTGATCTTCGCCATTGTCTTCGCACTGACGAAGTACGTGTCGCTCGCATCCGTCATCTCCGCTGTGGGACTTGCTGTGCTTTGCATCGTCTTCGACTGGCGACACCAGATCGTTGTGGACCTTGTCTACATCGCGATTCCGTTGCTGGTCATTGTGAAACATCACGCGAATATCTCGCGTCTGCTGAACCGCACCGAACCCAAATTCGGAGCAAAGAAAAAGGAAGCATGAGCAGGATTGCAATTCTGGGAGCGGGTGCGTGGGGTACTGCGCTGGCCCTGTCGTTGGCGCGCCAAAAGAAGCATGAGCTGACACTGTGGGCGCATACGCCCGCGCATGTGGATGCGATGATTGCAACGCGCGAGAACAAGCAGTTCCTTCCAGGCTATGCTCTGCCAGAAGATCTTCGCATCTCCAAGGACCTGCTGCAGACGGCTCGAGAGCATGACATTCTGCTCTGCGTTACTCCTTCAGAATTTTTGGGCGATACGGTGCGCGCCATTGCACCAGTGCTGCGTGAGAATCACATTTTCGTCTCTGCTTCAAAGGGATTGGAGAACGCGACGTTTCTCCGTATGAGTGAAGTTGTGGCGGCAATGTCGCCTGTGCGTTTTGCCACGCTTGGCGGACCTTCGTTTGCAAAGGAAGTTGCAGCAGCGTTGCCGACTGCGATCGTACTTGCGTCGACGGACACCGAAGCCGCGCAGCAACTGCAACGTGATTTTTCTTCTGACTCTCTTCGCGTTTACGTGAACGATGATGTAACGGGTGTTGAGCTTGGCGGCGCGTTAAAGAACGTGATCGCACTTGCAGCAGGTGTGGTGGCAGGACTTGAGCTTGGCAGCAACGCAGCAGCAGCACTGATCACGCGCGGCATGGCAGAGATGACTCGGCTTGCGGTTGCATCCGGGGCAAAGCCTGAAACCATGGCTGGTCTTGCAGGCTATGGCGACCTTGTTCTTACCTGCACTGGTTCTCTTTCCAGAAACCGCACCGTAGGTGTGGAGCTTGGCAAGGGCAAGAAACTGCCTGAGATTATTGCGGGATTGAACGGCAAGGTTGCAGAAGGTGTGCGTTGCACAGGCGCAACGCTGGGCCTGGCTGCACGCCTTGGGATTGAGATGCCGATTACCCGCGAGATGCATGCGATTCTGCATGAAGACCGTTCGCCGCAGGAAGCGATTCGCATTCTGATGACGCGTCCCGGTAAGAGCGAATAAATTTTCGAGCTATCAAAATATCAGCGCCACATAACGACTTTCTAAGTCATGGGCAACCATGGCTTGAAAATTATCGTCGCGGCCAACTTATACTTTTCCGTATTTTTTAGACCACTTAGAAGTTATCCACCGCATCTCTTCATGCCATGAGCGGGACGAATGCCTGTTGCTGAACATACGCGACGGCGACGACGTTCCCAGAGGAGAATCATGAAACGCGACGGATACAAATCGGTGCGGGTTGGTGCAGTTGCTATTCTTTCCAGTGTTCTGGCGTGCGGTGTGTTCGCACACGCGCAAGAGTTGAATCCCACGGCGGACCCGCAAACGGCACGCACGGGCATTCAAAATGGTGGACGTCCTGTTGGCGAATTGAACGGACAACCGCTGTATCGCGTGAACGTGGTGAAGCGCAATCTGGACGCGGTGAACTATAAGCACCGCAGCGGCGATACCAAACTGGACATGAACGGCACTGCCCTGTTGGCAGGCGCCAAGGGCAATGCAAAGGTGAACAGCGACAAGGGTCGTATCACTGTTGACCTGGATGTTGACCATCTGCCGCCGGCCAATGGCTTCGGCCAGGAATACCTGACCTATGTTCTGTGGGCAATTACTCCTGATGGCGCCCCGACGAACTTAGGTGAAGTTCTTCCCGCAGGCGGCAACCAGCGCGTGAAGATGAATGTTACTGTTCCGCTGCAATCGTTTGGTTTGATCATTACCGCTGAACCTTACTTTGCTGTAAAGGTTCCGAGCGATGTGGTTGTGATGGAGAACCACGTGGTGGAAGGTAAGACCAACGGTGTGATTGAGCATGTGGATGCGCACTACACGCTGCTGCCGAAGGGCCTGTATGCACAGACGGATGGTGCGAAGACTGTGTTCCGTCCGATTACGCGTGATGAGCACAGCCCGCTGGAACTGTACGAAGCACACAACGCTTATCAGATCGCGATGCTGGCGGGAGCGGATAAGTATGCGTCAGACATCATGGCGCAGGTGAAGACGAATCTGGACAACGCGGATGCCATGGATATGAATAAGCATCGCGATGAAAAGATGGAAATCACCATGGCGCGAGAGGCGGTGCAGCGTTCGGAGGACGCCCGTATCTCAACGTTGCGCAAGAAGGAAACCGAACGCCAGATTGCTGAAGTGAATGCGCGCAAGGATGCGCAGGCACAGGCAGCCGCGTCACAACTGGCAGCACAGCAACAGGCACTGGATGCAGAACGTGCGCGTGCAGCGGCTGATCGCGAAGCTGCGGAACGCGCTCGTGCTGAAGCCAATGCAGCTAATGCAGATGCAGCCGCTGCAGCCGCAAAGGCTCAGGCAGATGCTGCTCGGCAAGACGTAGTGGCAATGCGTGAGAAGCTGCGCGCGCAGCTGAACGCAGTGCTGGCAACGCAGGAAACGGCGCGTGGCTTGGTTGTAACTCTGGGTGATGTGCTGTTCGATACCGGCAAGAGTTCGCTGAAGCAGAACGCGCAGATTTCGTTGGCGAAGGTGTCTGCAATTCTGCAGCAGTATCCTGACCTGAAACTGCAGATTGAGGGCTACACCGACGCGATTGGTGGCGATGCCTACAACCTGAAGTTGAGTGAGGATCGTGCGAACTCCACGCAGGCGTTCCTGGTGAACAATGGCGTGAGCCCGACCAATGTCTCGTCGCTTGGATTTGGTAAGTCAAATCCTGTTGCGGACAATGCGAGTGCTTCAGGTCGAGCACAGAATCGCCGTGTGGAGATGGTGGTTTCAGGGCCTTCGATTGGCGTGAAGACGCAGGCGGAACCGACCGTCGGCCAGTAAGTAACAAGGTTGTTGGAGGAAGGAAAGGGCTGCGTGAAAGCGCTGCCTTTTTCTTTTGTCTGCGATGACATATGCGTGAACGGTCTGGTCTACTGATGTTTATGGGAATCAGCATTCGTGATCGCATTGCATTTGTTACGGGCGCCAGCGCGGGCATTGGGAAATCAACAGCACTGGCATTGGCAAAAGAAGGCGCAAAGCTGTTGCTGTGTGCACGCAGCACCGATGCGTTGAATGCGACGCGTGATGAGTTCTTGCAGGCTGGAGCGTCTGCGGTGCATACGTTAGCTCTGGACGTGCGCGATCGCGCTGCCGTTGCCGATGCGATTGCGAATCTTCCTGAAGCATGGCGCGCGGTTGACATCCTGGTGAATAACGCTGGATTGGCTCGTGGCATGGACAAGTTTTATCTGGACGACATCGACAACTGGGAAGAGATGATCGACACGAACACCAAGGGCTTGCTGTATGTGACGCGCGCGATTCTGCCGGGCATGGTGGAGCGCAATCGCGGGCACGTGGTGAATCTTGGGTCGACGGCTGGATGGACGGCCTATGCGGGTGGCAGCGTGTATTGCGCGACCAAGGCGGCGGAGAAGATTTTGTCAGAGGGCATCCGCATCGACCTGATGGGGACGGCGGTGCGTGTGACCAGCGTTGACCCCGGCATGGTGGAGACACGATTCAGCGAAGTGCGGTTTGGCGGCGATAAAGAGCGCGCAGCCAAGGTGTATGCGAACACCACGCCGCTGTCGCCCGACGACGTGGCGGATGCGATTGTGTGGGCTGTTACGCGGCCTGCGCATGTGAATGTCTCTTCTTTGCTGCTGACGTCCATTGACCAAGCGAATGCCGTGACAATTCACCGTCGGAATCCGTAGCATAATTGCGCGAGTCCTTTCGGGCTCCAATACCGTCCAATCGGCATACCATGCGCTTGTTTAGCAATGAGAGATTTCTGCCCGCCCGTGCGCGTGGCTTGAGCGCGCCTGCGATGGCGCTTGCGTACGTTCTGCTGCCCGGCGCTGCCATGGCACAGGGCGCGAATGCTTCGCTGTCCGGCATTGTTCATGACCAGACGGGTGCCGTTGTTCCCGGAGCGCATGTGACGCTGACCGATGCCAACCGCGGCACGGTGCGTACGGTGGACAGCAATAGCACCGGCGTTTATGTGATTCCGCAGATTGCGCCGGGCGACTATGTGGTGCAGATTACGTCTGCGGGTTTTGCGCCCACGGAGCAGAAGCTGACGCTGACTGTGGGACAACACGCTGCGCTGGATGCTGCGTTGCGCGTGGAGGCCTCCACGAGTGTGCAGGTGCAGACGGCGCCGGAGACGGAGATTGAACGCGAAGATGCGTCGCTTTCGACGGTGACTGGGCCGCGTGCGATTCGTGAATTGCCGCTGAATGGGCGCGATGTTACGCAGCTTGCTTACTTGTCACCCGGCGTGGTGATGTCTCGGCGTTTGAATCCGGATTCACAGGGGTTGGGCAAGCAGATCAGCATTTCTGGACGTCGTACGAACCAGGTGGCGTTCCTGCTGGATGGCACCGATGTGAACGATGCCTATAACAACACGCCGGGCGGGGCGAGCGGCACCATCCTGGGTGTGGATTCGGTGGGGCAGTTCCGTGTGTTGGTGAGCGGCTATGGTGCGGAGTTTGGTCGCACCGGCGGCGGCGTGATTGACGAGATTACGCGTAGTGGAACATCGCAGCTTCATGGCAGCGCATTTGAGTTTGTTCGCAACTCCGCGATGGATGCGAAGAATTATTTCGACTCCGCTTCGTTGCCTATCCCGGCTTTCAGCCGCAATCAGTTTGGTGGCGCGCTGGGTGGTCCTATCTCGAAGCGCGATTTTTATTTTGGCAACTATGAGGGTTTGCGGCAGAGCCTGGGTGTGACCACCAGCGCACTGGTGCCGAATGCAACGGCGCGTGCGACCGCCGTGGCCAGTGTCCAGCCATTCCTTAGTATTATCCCTTCGCCAAACAGCACGCTCTTCAACGATGGCACGGGGTATTTCAAGACCACGAATACGAATAGCACCACGGAAGATTTTTTCGTGTTGCGTTACGATCATCAGCACTCCGAACGGACGAGCTGGTTTGCACGCTTCCAGTTCGATAATGCGAATGCTTACACGCCGGATTCGCTGCAGATTTCGCAGGCGCACAATCGGTCGCGCACGCAGTACCTGACGGCCCAGACGACGCATAGCTTCAATGACCATCTGGTGAACGAAGCACGTGTTGCTTACAACCGTTCGTATTACACGCTGGAATACACGCTGATTAAGGACATTCCGGATTCGCTGTCTTTCGTCGCGGGACGGCCGTTTGGTTCCATCAGCGTGACTGGTTTGGCGATGATTGGGCCCATGCGCTTTGGTCCGAATGTGAACCAACTGAACCTGTTCCAGGGTGCGGATGATCTGACGTGGACGATTGGCCGCCATACGCTGTCGTTTGGTGTCGACGAGCAGCAGATCATCTTCCCGCAGGAAGCTGCGCAGAGCCAGAATGGGTTCTACCAGTTCACGTCTGTTGCAAATTTCATGGCGGGGACAGCGTCGAGCGTTGAGGTTGCTTTGCCAGGATCGAATCCGCAGCGCGAGTGGCGGCAACACATGGATGCGGCTTACGTAAGCGATACATGGCGTGCGAACGACGCACTTACGCTGACCGGCGGCATTCGTTACGAACACACTAGCGTTCCCAACGAAGTGAACGGATTGCAGGCGACCGTGCGCGATGTACTGCACGATACGGCCGACACGCTTGGCCCCATGTACACCGATCCGTCGAAGCTGAACTTCGCGCCGCGCGTTGGTTTCGCTTATGTACCGGGCGAGAAAAACACCAGCATTCGCGGCGCGTTTGGCGTGTACTTTGATCCGTTGTGGACGGACTTCTACCTGAATGCAGGCAGCCGTCAGCCTCCGTTCTTTACGGTGGCCACGGTCTCTCCGCCCACCTTCCCCAAAATTAACGTCACCGCAAACAACTACAAGCTGGGTCGCATTGACGTGGTGCAGTACAACCCTGCAGCGCCTTACGTGATGCAGTGGAACCTGAGCGTGCAACAACAACTGCACCGCGGGCTGTCGTTCACACTGGCTTACGACGCCAATCGCGGCGTACACGATCAACGCGCTGTGGACGAGAACCAGTCGCTGCCGACCTACGTGAACGGGCGCAAGTTTTTCCCGGTTGGCACTCCGGTACGCAATCCGAACTTCACCGCCATTCGCTATAAGGCAACCAACGGTCTCTCAAGCTACAACGCGTTGCAGGCAGTGTTGGCATGGCAGTGGCGCGACATTCTGCAGCTACGCTCGACCTACATCTGGGGCAAGAGCCTCGACACCAGTTCGCTAGTAACGGCACAAGGTTCTGAGAACGATGTGCCGCAGGATCCGGATTCGCTGGCTGCGGAGAAGGGCCTTAGCAACTACGATCTTCGCAACTACTCTTCGACGTTCCTGACTGCAAACCTGCCGCGCTTCTTCCGTGGGCCACGTGCGATTGCAGAGGGTTGGCAGTTCAACGCCATTGGTATTCTTGCCTCGGGTGCACCGTTCTCTGCATTGATCAGCTATGACAGCGCAGGCGCAAACTTTGGAACTGGCCCTTCGCCACTGCGGCCAGACCTGGTTCCCGGTCGCAGTTCCAACCCGGTAAAGGGTGGCCCAGTCCAATATTTCGACCCGAGTGCGTTCGCTATAGCGCCCACAAACTATGGATTGAAGCCCTCAGGGTCCTATGGAAACCTGGGAAGAAATACGCTGATCGGCCCGGGACTGGTTTCGTTTGACGCGGCTCTTGCGAAGAATTTCTCGTTCGGTAGTCGCGCTCGACTACAGCTTCGCGCTGAAGTCTTCAATCTGCCCAATCGGCCTAACTTCGGTATTCCAAGCCAGCGCAATGTCTTTACCAGTACGCCTACTTCAGCAGCAACAAACATGAGTACCTGCCTCAATGCGACGCCGACAACAGCAAAGATCATGGGTGCTCCGTGCGAGATTCCTATGGCCAGCGCCGGTACCATTACGACAACGCTCACACCGAGTCGACAGATTCAATTGGGTGCGCGCTTCGATTTCTAAACAAGAAATGCTCTAGACTCAACTGCTGTGAACACGAACGAGACCACAAGACCCACTATTTCTGTGGCGATGATCGCCACCAACGAAGAGAAGAACCTGCCCCGCACGCTGGCTGCGTTGCAGGGGTGGGTGGATGAGATTGTCATCGTCGACTCCGGATCGAAAGATCGGTCGCCGGAGATTGCCGTGCAGTACGGCGCGAAGCACAGCTACAACCGTGACTTCAAAGGCCACGCAGAGCAGAAGAACGTTGCCATTGCGAAGTGCACCGGCGACTGGATCATTTTGCTGGACGCGGACGAAGTGGTGACACCGGAACTGGCAGTTGAGATTCAGAATGCGTTGCGCAATGCCACGGTAAACGCCTTCTGGATACCGCGACTGAACATCTTCATGACGCGATGGATGCGCCACGGCGGCCTGTTTCCTGATGAAAAGCTGCGCCTCTTCCGACGCGGCATGGCCACAGTCGACGAAAGCATTGGGCCGCATGGCACGCCGCAATACGATGCCGACAAGGCCTACCTGAAACATCATTTACAGCACTACGGCTATCCGGATTTCGCGAACTATCTGGACCACATGAACGAGTACTCCACCGGCACGGTGGTGGCGTTGTCACGGCGCAAAGCAGGAACGCCGAACTGGGCGCTGCTGACACAGTCATTCATCAACCCGTTCTTTGGATGGGTGAAGAACTACATCTTCCGGCTGGGCTTTCTGGACGGCGCGGAAGGCTTGATCTTCCACCTGAACCACGCCGTCTATGCCCACTGGAAATACGTGAAGGTGTGGGAAGCGCGGAAGAAGGCAGTGCAGGAATAGCGCTGCGCTTTGGGTGTATCGACATATTTAACTAAAAAAGGGCGGACCTTAGTCCGCCCTTTCGCATGCAAAGAATTAATGCGTGTGGAAAATTTTGTGATTGATGTCTGGCCAGAACTCTTTAAACGTGTAACCTGCTCCGTCAATCAGGACGCTGGTCAGCCACTTCTGCCCTACTTTCGTCCATGTGCGATAACGGGTGGGGTAGTACAGCGAAGAGATGCCCGCTGCCGCACCTGCGCCGATGATCTCTGAATAATTCGGCATGGCGCTGCCGTCATCCGTACGTGAGACGAAGATTCGGGTGGCACCATACCAAGCACGGCGCTTGAACCCGCCATGGCCGAGTGTGTAATAACGCGGGTCCTGATGGAAGACGACTGGCATGGCGCCTGACACCATAAAGTTTTCGCTGGCTGTGTCGGCCAGGCCGTGCCAGTAATACCGCGCGTAGCCCTTCACACCCTGGTGAAACTCAGGATACGAATTGCCGTTCATGGCAAAACCTGCAGTGAATGCGGCAAGTACGAAGCTGGAGTAGTCGAAGGAGTTCCGCGCGGCAAGCACAAACTTTTGCTTCGGCGTCATGGGAGGCAGCTTAGTGTCGGCAGATACCGCACTGAAGTTCGGCATGATGCCAAGGATGCGCTGCGTCTGCTGTGGTTCTCCGGTTGCCGTGTGGCCAGCCTGCCCTGCGTTGGCGGCGTGCGGATCCTGAGTTTGAGACTGCTGATCAGTGTTTCTTCCCGGAGCATCGGGCAGGCTGGATGATTCGGCTGCCAAGTTCACGGGTTGGGCTATCGCGACGACAGCATCGTCGTTTGCGGCAATTTGCACGGGGACGCTGGCCTGCTGTGCATTCAGGACAGGGGTGGTACACGCCAATGCGAGAAGTACAGGCGCAAAACGACTAGGGGTCATAACTTGGGTCACAAAGGTTAGAGACGGGAAATCTCTCACTAAGATGCAGAAAACGTCGTTAAAAAGCCAGCAGTGGCGTTAATTGGACACGAGGTTGCGCAAGAGGAAAAGAACGTTGGCAGGACGCTCCGCCAGTCGGCGCATGAAGTACGGATACCAGTCTGTGCCGAAGGGGAGATAGATGCGCACGCCATAACCGCGGCGCAGCAGTTCGCGCTGCAAGTCTCGTTTCACACCGTAGAGCATTTGAAACTCAAACGCGGACCGCGGAATGTTGTTTTCTGCGGCGAAACGTTCGGTGGCATCCACCATTGCGGGGTCATGTGTGGCGATGCCGCAGAAGACTCCTGAAGGGAGCATTGTCTGCATCAACTTCACATAGTTCGCGTCCACGTCCGACTTGGCAGGAAAGGCAACGTCGCCAGCTTCTTTGTAAGCGCCTTTGCACAGCCGAATGCGAATGCCTTGTTTCAGGAGGCGTGCTGTGTCATCGGCAGTGCGAAACAGGTATGCCTGCAGCACGGTTCCGACCGCGCCGGGATATTGCTGGGCCAGCCGCTCTGTGAGAGCGATGGTCGCCTCAGTGTAAGGCGTGCCCTCCATGTCGATGCGAACGAAGTTCCCCTCATGCGCGGCGTGTGCCACGATGTCGCCGGTGGTGCGTTCCGCCAGTTCCGGCGAAACATCCATGCCCACGCCAGTGAGCTTCACGCTTACATTCGCGTTCAGCTTGCCCGCTGTGATGCCGTCGAGCAGCCGATGGTAGACGTCCGCAGCGGCGAGTGCTTCCGCTTCTGACCGCACGCTTTCACCCAACGCATCCGCGGTGACGGCGAATCCCTGCGCATTCAGATCGCGCGTGACGCGAAGCGCGTCGTCTACGGTGAGACCGGCGACAAAACGACTGGACAGCTTACGACCGGGAGCCGACTGCTCCATGATGCCGCGCAAAGTGTGGTTCTGGGAAAGAGAGATCAGGAGAGAACGAAGCATCGCTATAAAAAGTTTATCGCAGGGGCGGGCATGTCCAATCGCACTGCCTGCCCCTGCGGCGAAAACTGAATTGAGAAGCTCTTAGAATCCGCCGAATCCTGCGGCTTCCTTGAGCAGGAGCAGGTACCAGAGCACGGGCGCAGCTACGAGCAACGCGTCGATGCGGTCGAGAATGCCGCCGTGCCCTGGGAGCATTGCGCCGGAATCCTTCACGCCGACGCCACGCTTCAATGCGCTTTCCAGCAGATCGCCCACCTGGGCCGCCACATTGACCAACGCTGCTAACAGCAGCGTCTGCCAGAGCGGTTCGGAGATGTGCAACAAGGTGCTGCCACGGTGACCGAAGAGTTCGCATACCCCCGCCAACACAGCAGCGATGACGACCGAACCTGCGATGGATGCCAGTGCGCCTTCCTGCGTTTTGTTGGGGCTCAGGGCCGGGGCCAGTTTGTGTTTGCCGAAGGCCTTGCCGATGTACAGCGCTGCAATATCGCCGGTCCAAACCACGAGCATCAGGAAGATGAGAAGCGTGGGGCCGTTTTCCTTTGCTTCAATCTGCGGCAGTAGCGTCAACGGATACGCGATGTAGATGAGGCCGAAGAAGCCTGCCGCGGCGATGGGCAGCACGCGGTCCAAATGACCGCTCTTTGCTTCGCGAAAGGCGACGATGGTTAGCAAACTGAGACCAAGCGCGCTCAATACTGGCAGCGGCGAATCCAGCGGACGCCAGTAGGTCACCACGAACAGCAGAGCCACGGCGGGGAGGAGCCACCATGCGGGAACCACTTCATCGCCCGCTCGCGTCAGGGCTACGTACTCGTACGCGGCCAGCAGGGCGGCCAACGCCGACACAATAATCAGAGCAAGCTGGTTTCCCCAGAAGATCAACCCAAACACAAGGGCGATCAGGACCGTGGCAGTAAGGATTCTCTTCATAGGCCAATGTTGAGGATACAGCTTTTACATCGGTCGGCTGCGGCGGCGCGTCCTCATGCTGAGCAATAAGAGGGCGATACAAAGAGCGGCCATCGTAAGCGGCAATGGGAAACTCTCGACGGCACGGCTAAGCTCACCGAGCAAAATCGCGAAAAACGCATTGCCTGCGACGCAGACCTTTGCCAATGTGCGGTCGTGTGGACGCTCGGCCCGCATCAGGTTCATGCCGGCAAGCAAAAGTCCGCAGAGCACCGTGCACAGAACGAGGACTTGCGCGTCTGCTGCGTAGAAACGATGTAAGAGGAGGAACAGCAGGCCGTTGCAGCCGAGAAACACCCATCCGACAATGCGGTCCAGCGTCCGCATCGGCTAGCGGCTAACCATCTCCGGCGTTGCGGCCTGCGGCATCTGCGGATCAGGTAGCGATTCGTCGGTAAATTCGGTATCGAGACCACCGAAGCGGCGGCTGCGCTGTTGGAACGCTGCAATGCCTTCCAGCAGATGCTCTCCACGGAAGTCCGGCCACAGACGGTCTGTAACGAACAGCTCGGAGTACGCGATCTGCCACAGCAGATAGTTGGAGATGCGCATCTCGCCGCTGGTGCGGATCAGCAGATCCGGATCGGGCATGTTGCGCGTGTACATGTGGTGCGACATGGTTTCGTCGTCGATGGACTCGACGCCGCCCTGCACACTCAACAGATCTTCTACCGAACAGCCGCGGCGATGCGCTTCTTCCATGAGGTCGCGCAGGATGGAACGCGTTGCGTCCACAATCTCAGCACGCGAACCGTAGTTGAGCGCCAGCGTCAGAGTTGTGCCGGTGTTCTTTGCCGTCTCTGCCTGCGCCCACTTCATGGTTTCCTGCACTTCTTCCGGCAGTTCGTGGGTGCGGCCAATGTAGTTCATGCGGACGTTGTTGTCCTGCATGCGCTTCACATTGCCGACGAGGTAATTTTTCAGCAGCTTCATGAGGAAGCTGACTTCCGCCTTAGGGCGACGCAGATTGTTTTCAAGCGAAAACGCATACAGCGTGAGGAACGGAAGATTGATACGCGATGCCGTCTCGACAACGAACTGAACGCTCTCCGCGCCCTGTTGGTGACCGAGGAAGCGCTTCATGGCGCGCTTGCCTGCCCAGCGTCCATTGCCATCCATAATGATGGCAACGTGTTCGGGGATGCGGGCCGGATCCAGCGTGCGATACACCTCGAGTTCCTTCGGGGAAAGCTCGTGGATTCGCAAGGGCTGGGTCAGGGGCAAGGGATCGACTCCGTAAGATTTGCTACCGCTCGACCGTAGCACGTCCGCTCAGGCCGTTGCAATGAAGCAATCGACCTGAGCGCGGTGCCGAGGAGAGAGAAGTCGCGAAAAGTCAGTTTCCTACGCCATCCGGCGACGGCCGCTGGCCAGTTCGCGCACATGGTTGAGGAAGATCGACTTCTGCAGCGCGTCCAGTTGCGAGCAGAACTGAGCAATCTCTGCCAGGAACGGATCTGCCATGAGAACAGCGGCTTCGTCCTTGTGACGCGTCTTTGCGTCGCGCAGAAGAGCGGAGATGTCCACCTGCAGAGCCCGAGCCAGACGCTCGAGGCTGCTGAGGGTCGGCATCGCTTTGCCGTTCTCAATCTTGCTGATATAGGTGCGGGGGACGTTCATGCGGCCAGCAAGCTGACGCTGGCTCAGGTTGCGTACGCGACGCAGATCGCGCACGGCGGTAGCCACCTGTATGCCGCTGTCGTCCGACGACTGTGCAGCCGGCGGAACCAGCGAAAGCGCGGGAGCCGCAACCGGCTCAGGCTCTTCCACATCCAGGGGCTTGCGGCACTTGCGGCAAAGCGAGTTTGCAGACCGGAACTGAACCAGGCTGCAGTGATCGCAACGAAGTACCTCCCGCTGTTCGACGGGTGCCATCATGGTTGCCATATTGTCTTGTAGCGGATGGGTGCCAGAGCAAGGCCCCATATCACGCACGTCCGATAAAGAACGACCGTGATGTTCCTACTCTGATACGGGGTAACTGGTAAGTCAAGGGGGAACCGCGAGAAATACCCCCGAATTCCAGAAGAAAACCGGAAAGGAACCAAACAAGTAACTATGCCCCGCTGCTGTGAACGTGTAGGCAATCGCACGGGTGGCGCATCGACGCGCGGCAGCAGAGAATCAAAAGCAAAGCTTAGGAATGCAAAGGATCGTGCCGGATATGTCGCAGAATGCACTGCTTGTCATTGACGTTCAGAGGGACTTTCTTACGGGTGGTTCGCTGGAGGTTCCCAAGGGTGAGGAAGTGATTCCCGTTATCAATCGTTTGGGCAAGAAATTTGCCGAGATTGCGCTGACGCAGGACTGGCACCCGGCTGACCACATCTCATTCGCGTCGACACATGGCAAGCAGGCCTTTGTGGAGACTGTAGAGGCCGCTTACGGAACGCAGGCACTCTGGCCCGACCACACGATCCAGGACAGCGCGGGGGCAGAACTATCGCCTGATCTGGAGCTTCCTCACGCCGGTCTGATTCTGCGCAAAGGATTTCGTCGCGACATCGACTCCTACTCTGCCTTCCTGGAAAACGATCACACGACCTCTACCGGTCTGGCTGGATACTTCCGCGATAAGGGAGTTACTGACCTTTATCTGTGTGGACTTGCCTGGGATTACTGCGTGGGTTTTTCGGCGCTGGATGGCAAGCAGTTTGGATTCAACATCACCGTCATCACAGATGCAGTGCGGGGTATCGATCCGCAATCCATGGCGGAGATGTCAAAGAAATGGCAGGCGGCCGGTGTGAGCACCATCACAAGCGAAGTGCTGCTGGGCCGTTAAACTTAAGCTATGCCGCAACAGCCTTTCCACGCCGAAGCCCGTCTCCGTGTCCGCTATGCCGAAACCGATCAGATGGGCGTGGTTTATCACGCGAATTATCTGATCTGGTTTGAGGTGGGGCGCGTGGAACTGATGCGTTCGCTGGGACTTGCCTATGCCGACCTGGAGAGAGAACACGGCTGCCTGATCGCGGTTGTCAGTGTGGAAGCGCGCTATCGCGCATCGGCACGCTACGACGACGAAATCGCGGTACGCACACGCATTACTGCCATGCGCGGACCAGTGTTGAAGATGGCGTATGAGGTTGTTCGCGTGGAAGACGGCAAACTGCTCTGCGAAGGCTCAACGAGCCATGTGGTGGTAAGCCGCGAGATGACGAAACGCGAGTTGCCCGAGCCGTATGCCCAGGCATTTCGCAAGCTGCTGGAAAAGGAAGCTTAAGCGGAAGGTTCCGGGGCGTTGACCAGATCGCGGAGTTCCTTGGACGGCTTGAAGTAGGGCACGCGCTTCGCGGGCACTTCTACCTTGTCGCCTGTCTTGGGATTGCGTCCGATGCGCGCATTCCGCTGGCGAATGCGGAACGATCCGAAGCCGCGGATCTCCACCTTCTCATCGCTGCGGATGGCATCAATGATGCCCTCGAAGAACGTGTCCACAATGACTTCACCATCACGGCGGGTAAGGTCGCCGGAGGCGGTCACGCCATCTACGAGATCTGCCTTGGTCATACGGGATGCCTCCTTACGAAACCCTGTCTGCCGACCCGCGATATCAGGCGGGGATGCATGGAGTGTACACCGGACGGCGCGCAATGGAACCACGCCAACTTAAACGATCATGAAGAAAAGAAGGGGGATCAGCCGCCCCGCATGAGGAAAACCCGGGTCGGATCAACAACGTTTGCGGTTGAGCAGACTGACGGGAACACCGAACAGCACCACGAGTGCCAGCACCCCGTTCACCATGCCGGGGCCGGGCCGCGGGAGCGGGATATGGAGTGCCGTGTGCGGCAGTACGACGTAGTTCATGACAAGGTAGATAAACAGACCGTAGATAACACCAACGGCGAGCGGGTAGCGACGCGAAGCGGACGCCCGACCGACCAACAAAACGAAAAAGCTGGCCCAGAAAGCTGCAATCAGAAAATGGAGCCCTAACCCGAGCAAAGACATGAGGTTACCGCCGCGCATTGCGGCAGGGCCAAGCAGGCAGGCGGCGATGGAACGAAGCATCGCCAGCGGATCGTGCCCGTGGGCGAGGGTAAAGATAGCTGCATCAGCGATATCCAGCGTGCCGCAGACGAGTGTGGCCACAAGGATGACTCTGCCTGGACTCCAGCAACCGCGTGCAGCCATTTGCACCTCGCCAACGAACGATAGCACCCGTAGGCATTGGCTATCTGAGAAAATGAAAAGCGATGAAAAACATCGCTATTCTCGGTTCCACCGGCTCCATTGGAACCAGCACCCTGGACATTTGCGAACGCTACCCGGAGCGTTATCGCGTGGTCTCACTCGCCGCCGGAACGAACCTGGATCTGGCTTTCCAGCAGTGTGTGCGCTGGCGTCCGCAGGTGATCTCCGTTGCCACAGAAGAACTGGCCACGCAGCTGACGCAGAAGCTGAAGGCCGCAGGCGTTACCGGCACGGAAGTTGTCTATGGAGCCGCCGGTACGGTTCGCGTGGCGACGCTGCCGGAAGTGAACTTCGTGGTGAGCGCCATTGTGGGTGTTGCCGGTCTGGAAGCCACCTACGCCGCGGTGAACGCAGGCAAGACGATCGGCCTGGCGAATAAAGAAGCGATGGTGGCTGCGGGTGAACTGATCATTGCTGCAGCAAAGAAGAACAATGTCACCATTCTTCCCATCGACAGTGAGCACAACGCGATTCATCAAGCCATGCGTGCAGGCACCGCCGATGAAGTGAAGCAGATATGGCTGACCGCAAGCGGTGGCCCCTTCCGCAACACGCCGTTGAAGGACTTTGAACACATCACACCGGCGCAGGCATTGAAGCACCCGACATGGGTGATGGGACAGCGCATCACGATCGACAGCGCCACCATGTTGAACAAGGGACTTGAGATTATTGAGGCCTGCCGCCTGTTTGATCTGCCGCCGAGCAAGGTGAAGGTTACGATCCATCCGCAGTCCACCATTCACTCGTTGGTGGAGTATGTGGACGGCAGCATCCTTGCGCAGCTCTCCGTTACCGACATGCGTCTGCCTATCCTGTACGCGATGGCTTATCCCGAACGCGTGCCGAGCGAGCTGACCTTTGATATGGCGACACTGGCGCAGTTGGATTTCCAGCAGCCTGATTTCGAGCGCTTTCCATGCCTGCGGTTGTCTTATGAGGCGGCAGAAAATGGCGCATCACATTGCATTGCTCTTAACGCTGCGGATGAAATTGCGGTTGCCGCATTCCTTAAGGGTGATCTACCCTTCATGGGCATCCCACGAACCATTGAACGTGTACTGGAACAGACGCCAACAGCCAATCCGGCGACAATTGCCGAAGTTCTGGAAGCCGATACAACTGCTCGCGCCACGGCGCGTCAGATTGCATCGGAGACTCTGGCGCGCGCCTAGCTACACAGGGAACAAACGCGTTCCGCTATACGTCTAAACATCATTGCCCATCTGGCTAAGTACCGGTCGGGCGTAGTACGAGAGGGTCTGTTGCACATCGGCGAAATGCTCATCACCATTGTCTATTTCCTCGTCATCCTGGGCGTCATGGTCCTGGTTCACGAGTTCGGTCACTTTGCCGCGGCGAAGCTATTCGGCGTACGCGTGGAGGCATTCTCCATCGGCATGGGCAAGCGGCTGTTTGGTTATGTGCATAACGGCACCGACTACAAGGTGTGCGCGCTGCCCATTGGCGGATACGTGAAGATGACGGGCGAAACCGAGATGGAGATGATCCAGACCTCGCCCAGCGAAAGCCTCGATCCCAATTCACCCGACGGTGCTCTGCACTCCGCGCGTTCCGGCGAAGACACCGGCAACTTCAACGCGAAGCCGCGCTGGCAGCGCATGGTGATTGCCCTGGCTGGTCCGATTGCCAACTTTATTCTTGCAATCTTTGTCTTCACGCTCGTCGCGCATTTCCACCACGAAACCATCGAGTTTCTGCAGGATCGCGGCGAACTGGACTACGTCGTGGCCAACTCGCCCGCTGCAAAAACCGGTATCCAGGTGGGCGATCAGATTGTTCGCTTTGACGGCATCACGAACCCTACGTGGCAGGACGTGATGATGTTCAGTGGCCTGAAAGCAGGCCAGACACTTCCCTTCTCCTACATCCATAACGGCAACCGCGTAGACACCGAACTGCCCGTGAACTACAACGGCAAGCCGGAAGACTTTGGCCCGGATGATGTTTCCACGGTGCTGGGCCTGGTGCCTCGTCCGCAGGCAGGTCCCGTGGTGATCAACGATCTGCCCGATAGCACGACGCCTGCGGCGCAGGCTGGCCTGCAAAAGGGTGACGAGATCGTGGCCATTGATGGTCACAACTTCCACGGCACAGAAGCTACCAGCGCCTATCTGAACGATGTGGGTGGTCGAGCCGTCACGCTCACGATCGATCGCAGAGGCGAAACTCTGCAAGTTCCGATCACGCCGCGCCTAACGCCCGGAGCCAAAGGCACACAGGCCTATAAGCTGGGCTTTGCCGTCATACCGCCGCCTGTTGTCACGACGAAGCAGCCGATGAATGTGGCCATCAAAACCGGTTGGAAGGACTTCACCAAGAACTCCACGCTGGTGTTTGACGTACTGGGCGGCATGTTCAAGCGCCAGGTCTCCGTACGCAACCTGAGCGGCCCTGTCGGCATTGCGCAGCAGGTAGGCATGGCGCGCGAAATGGGCACATGGACTGTACTAAGCCTGGCCGCTGCGATCAGCCTGAACCTTGGCATCTTCAACCTGCTGCCAATGCCGATTCTTGATGGCGGCATGATCCTTTTCCTGATCATTGAAAGCATTATCCGCCGCGATGTGAATGCGCAGTTGAAGGAGCGCATCTACCAGGCGGCGTTTGTCTGCATTATCCTGTTCGCGATGTTCGTCATCTTTAACGACATCACCAAGCTGTCAATCTTCAGCCACAAGGGATAACGCACATGCGCATTCTGATGGTGGGTGCCGGCGCCACCGGCGGATATTTTGGTGGACGCATGGCGCTCGCCGGTCGCGACGTTACGTTCCTTGTGCGTGGTCAGCGCAAGGAACAGTTGCAACGTGACGGCATTCGCATCGCCGGGCCTTCCGGCGATGCTACGCTCTCCCAACCTAAGCTGATCACCGCGGAAGAGCTGAAGTCCGCTGGCGCATTCGATGTGGTCATCATCAGCGTGAAGGCATATTCGCTGGAGAGCGCGATGAATGACTTCGCTGCTGCCGTCGGTGACAACACTGTGATCGTGCCGATTCTGAATGGCATGCGGCATCTCGATACGCTTGCGCATCGCTTCGGCAAAGAGAAGGTCATGGGCGGCTCTGTACGCATCGTCTGCGATGTGGAACCGGACGGCCTTATCCGGCAGATGACGAAGCTGGATCACATGAACTTTGGCGAGATCGACGGCACTGTAACCACGCGTGCGCAGGCGCTATACGATGCCTTCTCTGTTCCCGGTATTACGCTTGTGCTGTCAAAAGACATCATCGACACCATGTGGCAGAAGTGGTGGATTCTTTCGACCATGGGTGCGGTCTGCGTGCTCGGCGGCGGCAATGTTGGCGAGATTGTTGCTACGGGTGAACATGGCGTTGCGATGGCGCTTGCGGTGCAGGATGAGGCTATTGCGATTGCAACGGCAAATGGTCATCCCGCTGATGCAGAGTTCGTCAAAGGCCACGGCCAGCGTATGACCGAGGCGGGTTCGACGCTGACGTCATCCATGTATCGCGATATGACCAAGGGATTGCCCGTGGAAGCCGACCACATCCTCGGTGATCTGCTGGCCCGCGCTAACGGCGTGAAAGCGCCTCTGCTGGGCGCGGCTTACACGCACTTGAAAGTGTACGAAGGAAGACGTGGATGAACCTGCGCGTTCTGTATCACAACAACTGTTTCGACGGCGCATGCTCTGCTTCGCTGTTCACCAAGTTCCATCGCGAATGCATTGGTACGGCCACGGAATACAGCTACAAAGGTCTTGCCCACAAAGCCGGCGCACAGTTCGATCCCGCAGACTTCAGCGGCGATGAAAACGCTATCGTCGACTTCAAGTACTACGATTCGCCCAAGCTCACATGGTGGTTCGATCATCACCAGAGCGCCTTCCTGACGGAAACCGATCGCGAAGATTTCCTGCACGACAAGTCTGGCAAGAAGTTCTTCGATCCCACGCGTATCTCCTGCACGGGTTTTATTGCAGATATTGCGCGCGAGAAGTTTGGCTTCAGTACGAAGGGTCTGGAAGACCTACTGCTGTGGGCGGACATCATCGACGGTGCCAAGTTTGAGTCGGCCGATGCCGCTGTGGGCCTGGCCGCACCTGCGATGAAGTTGATGATGGCGATTGAAGGCACCAGCGATCCCACGTTCATTCCGCGGCTGATCCCGCTGCTTACATCGCAGCCTCTGGTGGATACGCTGCAGGAAAACTTCGTACAGGAAGAAGTCCAACCGCGGCTGGAGAAGCACCATCGCGACATCACGCTGTTGCGTTCACGCGCGGCCAGCGACAAGGGCGTGATCACCTTCGACATTACGGATCAGCCCACCGAGGGCTACAACAAATTCATCCCGTACTACCTGCTACCCCGGGGTGTGTACGTGGTGGGACTATCGAAGTCCAGCTTCCGCACCAAGATTTCTGTTGGCACCAATCCGTGGACGACAGTGTCCGCAGACAAACTCGCGAACATTGCGGCCATCTGCGAATGCTACGGTGGTGGCGGACATCCACGCGTGGGTGCGATAAGCGTTCCCGTGGATCGCGTGGATGAAGCACGCCGCATTGCTGCGGAGGTCACGGAAGAATTGAAGGCACTAAACCAGAGCAATATTTTGCCTACGGATTAACGCAGAGTTCTACGTAGAACTCTGCAGCCGACTTTCATCCAGATCCAGCTCACGTTCCAGGGTGCGATAGACACTCTCATCCACACGGCCCTGATCGCGGAGGGCGATCAGCTCCTGCCGCTCTGTGCGATACGTCTCGGCAAGAATTGTCTGCATGGAACGTGCATGGAGATCCTGCGCTGGCACACCGGGCCCGCAGTCCTGAATGGATTCCAGCCGATGTTCATACTGATGCAACAGGTCATCGTAGGCATGGTGCAGCGAAGCATCATCACCCTCGCGTGCTGAAGTCAGGTAGCTTACCGCGCTGCGGATCAGGATGCGCCGTGCCTCTCCCTCATCGCATTCGCTGGTGGGGAGATTCTTCAGTCGTAAGACACGCAAGAGCGCCGGCAACGAAAGCCCTTGCAGAACCAGCGTCACCAGGATCACGCAGAACGTGAGAAAGATGATCATGTTGCGCTGGTGAAAGGGACGCCCATCTGCCAGTTGATAGGGCAGCGAGTTTGCAGCGGCCAAAGCCACTACGCCGCGCATACCGGTCCAACCAATCACAAAGATGCTTCGTGCCGAGGGCTTGGGATCAGGCTGATGTTGGAAACGGTGACGGAGCCTATATGTCAGGTGCGCCATGGGGAAGCACCACAGCAATCGCAATGCGATCAGTACCGCTGCAAAGCTCAATCCGTAGAGAACAGCCTGTGTGCGGGTGAGACCGCGGATGCCATTCAGCACTGGCTGTATCTGCATGCCGAGCAGCAGGAAGACCATGCCATTCAGCAGGAACTCAGCAGCGTCCCAAACTGCTGTGATCTGCAGCCGTACACCGGGTGAAAAAAATGTCGCGCTTTTGCGGCTCATGAAAAGGCCGCATACGACCACGGCAATCACACCGGATGCGTGCACGGCCTCACCCGTCAGATACGAGCCATAGGCCACGATAAATGACACGGCAATCTCTACCGGGCCGTCATCGATGTAACTCTCAAACCACACCACCACTTTGCCGCACAGCAGGCCCGCGCCTACACCGCCCGCAAACAACCACAGCAGACGAAGCAGCCCTTCTGAAAGCGTGGGCGCGGTGCCGCGCAGGAGCATGTCCACGCCGAACTCCAACGCCAACAGGCCCGTGGCGTCGTTCAGCAGGCTCTCGCCCTCCAGAATGTCCACAATGCGCTTGGGCATGCCGATCTTGCGTGCAATCGATGTTGCCGCCACCGCGTCTGTTGGCGATACCACTGCGCCCAGCAGGAACCCGATCCGCCAGTCGAACTCCGGCAGAAAATAATGGGCCGCTATCGCTACGCCGGTAGCCGTGAAGAAGACCAGCCCCACAGCCAGCGAACTGATGGAGATGATGTTGTATTTGAACTCGGTCCACGACGTCTGCCACGCGGCCGCAAACAGCAACGGCGGCAGGAACACCAGAAACACCAGGCTCGGCGATAGTGGGATGTCCGGCACCACCGGCAGGAACGACGCAAGCAGCCCCGCCATCACCAGCACGATGGGATAAGAGACAGAAAGCCGCCGTGCCACTCCTGCGATCAGTGCAATCGCAATCAGCAGCCCCAACAGGAGCGATTGCAGGACATGAAGATTCACCCTTCTAGTGTGCCATCCGCAACGCCACTTTATGAATGGGGGCAGGTAGAGATATCCGGGTTGTTCCATGAACACGGAACCTGGAAGCCACACGAAAATCCCGATTGGCCGGAACAAACTCTTTCTACAAAGCTAGACTCGTAAAGATCACCATGTTGGATAGAGCGAAAACGCAGGCGAGAGGCCACAAGCACTTCGTCACGCGAGCGGACGTGCTTGCGTGGGTCGTCCTTGCGTTTGCGGCAGTATTGGCTGCTCTTCCTCTGCTGACGCGCGGCTACTCCTGCGGCCACGACTTCGACTTCCACCTGCGCAGTTGGATGGAAGCAAGCACACAGTGGAAAGGCGGCATCGTGAAGCCCGTGTGGGCCTTCCACGCGGCATGGGATGCTGGTGAACCACGCCTACTCTTCTATCCGCCACTGTCATGGATGACCGGCGCGCTACTCACATTGATTTTGCCGTGGAGCGGAATCGTCTTCAGCTTTACCGCGCTCATTTTCTTCCTCTGCGGCGTCACCATGCATCGCCTGTTGCGGCGATGGGTGTCACCGGGCCTGGCCGTCCTGGGAGGCTGCCTTTATCTGGTAAACCCTTACATGCTGTTCTGCGCTTACGAGCGCACCGCTTATGCAGAATTGATGGCTGCCGCATGGATGCCGCTGCTGTTGATCGGGCTTCTCCGCGAGCGTGTAACGGCATGGCGCATAGCCGTGGCAATTGCTCTGCTATGGATTAGCAATGCGCCCGCCGCCGTTGTGGGTTGTTACACGATGCTGCTCATTGGCGGCATCCGCTGGCTTTACCTGCTGCGCAAAGACCGCCACTCAGCATGGCCCTACTTCGGTCGAGTGACCGTAGGGTTTCTGCTGGGCGTTCTGCTTGATGCGTTTTACCTTTTCCCTTTCGCCATGGAACGCAAATTCATCACGCTGAACGCAGCGCTAACGCCTGCCGCCAGCCCTGAGGCGAACTATCTTTTCGCATACTCGAAGGATGAGTTTCACAACGGCGTCCTGCTTCACTCCTCCACCATTGCAGTTGTGCTGGTGGCAGCAGCGCTAGTGTGTGGCGGCGTAACTTGGATGCTGCAGCGCAAACATGTGCGGGCCTTCGCTGGCATGCACGACCGCGACGCATCCCTGAAGCAACACGATGCGTGGCGCATCGTTGTGCCTGTGCTGATGATCTACAGCGTGATTGTTCTTGTGCTGCAGACGCCACTCTCTGGCCCCGTTTGGCATCACGCCCCGCAACTGAACTTTCTGCAATTCCCTTGGCGTTTTCTTGCCATGCAGGGCGCGGTTTCCGTGGTCGTGGTGACGTTGATGGTGAAGCGGATCACTGCATCTCACGCAGTCACACGGAAGACCAATACGATATGGGTGGTGGCAGGTTTAGTGCTGACCCTCGCCGCCGCCTACGGTCTTGCCAATCCCATCTTCCGTCAGGGTTGCGATGACGAAGAAGGGCTTGCACCGCAATGGATGTTCTTTCACCGTGGCGATGGCTTTGAGCAGACGGACGAATACACTCCCGTGCACGATGACAATGATGTACTGAAGATCAAGCTTCCTGCTGCGTGGATCGCTCAGGATGTGCGCAATCAACCGGCGAGCGGCAACGGTTCGTTTCCGAAAGGGACGCCGCTGCCAGCGGAGCAGATTCCGCATTCTGACGATCTCATCTTCACACCGAACGCGACTCACGCCAACGATGTATTGATCGTTCGCCTGCGTCCCTTTTACGGCTGGCATGTGTTGCTGGACGGTGTGGAGCAAAACGCCTTACCGCAGCGCCCGGACGGGCTTCTTGCTGTACCTCTGCACAGCGTTGGGCTCCATCGTGTGGAAGCGCGCTATCGCAAGCCGTGGGATCAGTGGGCGGGAGGCGCGCTGTCTTTGATGGGGTTAGGTTTCCTAATCATCGCGGCAAAGCGCGATGAATCTTCGCACAGCGACCTTCTCCGGTAGAATCAAAGAGATCGCTCATCCACACATGTCTGTAGATTTTTCGCAACTCGTTCAGGAAGGCCTGGCCCAGACCGACGCAGCGTTGGAACGCCTGCTGCCCGGCCCGGATGTGCAGCCGCACAACATCCATCGCGCCATGCGCCACAGCGTTTTTGCGGGTGGCAAGCGCCTGCGCCCGTTGCTGGCGCTGGAATCCGCACGCATGATTAAAGGCACGCTGCCGGACGGCGCGGCCGACGTAGGTGCAGCCGTTGAAATGCTGCATACGTACTCGCTGATCCACGATGATCTGCCCGCGCTGGACAACGATGACCTGCGCCGCGGCAAGCCCACGTGCCACGTGGTCTATGGCGAAGCGATGGCCATCCTTGCAGGCGATGCGCTGCAGACGCTGGCGTACGAGACACTTGCCAAGCTGCCCGGAGACGCGCTCGCAAAGATTGAGATCGTGAAGGAAATCGCCATCGCCACTGGTACCGGCGTTGGCTACGACGGGTTGGCTCCCGGCATGATCGGCGGCCAGGTGTGGGACATTGAAGGCGAAGGCACCAAGCCCACTGCCGAGCGAGTGGAAGCGATTCATCGCTCCAAAACCGGCGCGCTGATCACCGTCTCCATCGTTGCCGGTGGACTGATCGGCGGAGCTTCTGCGGATGAAGTCGCCAGCCTCCGTCGCTTTGGGCAGAAGGCGGGACTCGCATTTCAGATCGTCGATGACGTACTCGACATGACGCAGAGTAGCGAAGAGCTGGGCAAGACCGCAGGCAAGGACACGGCGACCGACAAGGCCACGTGGCCCGCTGTGTTCGGCATTGAGAGCAGCCGCGCCACCGCTGCAGAACTGCTGCGCGATGCGCTCGCGGAACTCGATCGCTTTGGTGCCCATGCAGAACGCTTGAAGGCCGTGGCCCGCGCTCTGGTTGAGCGCACACACTAATCCCATGCTTACCGAAGACGATGTCCGCGAGGCGCTCCGTGTATGTTTTGACACCGAGTTGCAGGTGAACATCGTCGATCTCGGGCTCGTCTACAGCATCCAGATCACGCGCGATGAAGATGCACCGGGCTATGAGCCGCGCTACCTTGTGCACATCGACTTAACGATGCGTGCTCCGAATGATGAACGTGAAGCCTTGATGCTGGGTCAGATCCACAACCGCCTTGCCGGTATGCGCGAAGTCAGTCGCTCAACGGTTGAAGTTGTTTGGGAACCTGCATGGTCTGCTGAGCGCATGACGACTGCGGCACGCCAGCAGCTTGGTCTTGATCGTCCTGCAAAACAAGGTCTCGTTCGCATCACGCTGTAGCGATCTAGTGCTTCGGCGCGACGCCGTATTGCACCTTGTCCTGCCCTTGAAGCTCTGCGTTATCCGCGAACTTCAACACACTGCCGTCCTCAATCTTCAATTGGATATCGTTCAGTTTTAGATTGCGTGTGTTCGCAATACTCCCCGCTGATTTCGCGGCAATCGTCACATGATCGATCACAAAGTTATCCAGTGTCGCATTGGGATATGCGGACATATCGATTGCTGTGATGGCATTCTTCGCGTCGATGTTCCAGATGTGGACATCGTGGAAGTGCGGTAAGCCTTTCTCTGGTGGCACGAGCGTTGTTAACGGAATCCAGTACGGCGGCACGGTCTTTGGGTCGGCGTCCTTCGGCAACGTGGCGTAGCTGTATGCGGGGTTCCAGTTCAGCGTTACCTTGATTGGCGTCTTCACACCGTCCAGATGCAGATCATGCACACGCAGGTTTTCGCCGAAGCCACCGCGCACGCGTGCGCTCTTAATCAGCACGCCGTTGCTTACATTCTTCTCTGCGGTCAGGTTGTAGGCTTCCACGTTGCGAAAGCCACCAGACGTCTCACTACCAAATGTCACCGCAGCAGCACCAGAACGAATCACTGAATCGCGAATCACCACGTTATATGTGGGTCGATTCACACGCAGACCATCGCTGTCGCGCCCCGCTTTTAGGCACAGCGCATCGTCATTCACATCAATGTCTGCGTGCTGCACCAGAATGTCGTGCGAGCTGTCGATATCGATGCCGTCGGTAGAAGGCCCCTTGTCACCGATGTTGTTGCGGATTGTCACACCGTCCACCGTGACATCGTGTGAGTAACAGATGTGGACTGTCCAGAAGCCGGAGCGATGCAGTTGCAAGCCGCCGCCCAGTTTCACGTCTGACGAATCAAACACCTGGATCAGGCGAGGCCGTTTCGCATCGTAATCGCTGGCCCAGCGCAGGCCCTTCGGCTCATACGTGGCGCGCAGGTCCCAGTAGCTCTTCCACCAATAGCTTCCGTCGCCGTCAATCGTGCCTTCGCCGCTGATCTGTACATGTTGTTGCTTGTAGACATTCACCAGCGCAGCAGGCCATGTCATCTCAATGCCCGCAACGCGCGTCGGCATCTGCGGATACGCACTCAGTGATTGAATGCCGATCAGCGTAACGCCCTTCGGAATCTCAAGGTGCGTGTTGTTCTTCACAAAGATGGAGCCCATGCGATACGTGCCCGGCGCAAACGTCACCGTATCGTTATGTCCCGCAGCCTTATCCAGCGCGCTTTGAATGGCCTTCGTATCATCCGCAGTGCCGTCGCCCTTTGCACCGAAATCGTTCACGCGAAGCGTGGCCGCATGCAGTGAAGCGGGTACAAGAAGCGCCAGCGGCAACAGACCGCGAAGCAAGAAGTTTACTTTCCTAACCATCGCAACCTGTTCCCTGTTTTGCTGAACTAGTCCAGATCAAACTCACGGAAGGGCTTGCCCGTATCCGGCGTCTCTTTCGCCTTGCGGAAAGCCTCTTCAAACTTTGCATTCAGGATGCTGTCGCGATTCTTCTGCGCTTCCACGGACTGCGCAAAGATGTTGTCGCGACGCGCATCGTTCTCGCGAGCAGCCTTTGCGGCCGAGCCCAGATCTTCAAACGTGCGCTTTCGCGGGGCGGGTGTGTGAGCAATGATGGTCTGCGTCACGGGATCAATGCGCAGCATCGCGCCACAGTCCGGGCACATCACTTCAAATCCGATTTCCTTCGTCTGCTTCTTCGCCATACGCAGAGGATTCTACGCCCTCTGCGCGGACAGCGGCTTAGATGTCGAAGACGCGGTGGCCCGGACAATCCTGCTCGGCGTTCTCCACGAGCATCCGAGCTAGATCCACCGAACTCAAAGCAAGGAACTGCACGCCCGCCAGCAGACGTTCCTGCACATGCCCGTTCGGATGCAGATTCAGCGTCATCGCCTCAGCATGTTTGCGCAGGAAGGTTTCGCGCTCCAGTTGCCAGTTCGCAGCCAATCGCCGCAAACGGTTCATCTGGTAACGCATCTTGTTCGCCGCAATGGAAGCGCTGTGGCCCAGGTTGCTGTCCATCGCGCTCATCCACTGCTCCACTTCCTTCAACTCGGCGTCCAGAGCATTGCCTGCGCCAGCGATCTTGCGCTTGCCTTCAATGGGCATGGCCCGTGCCGCCAGCCGCTGCGAAAGCGCATCGGCCGTCGTCAACGCATCCCGGAATGCAACCTCATGCTGATCCATCACTGTTCGAATCGGCGCGGTGACGAGTGTTCCGGAAAGACGCGGCAGGATCGGCGTTGGCACTCCCAGAATCGCGTCATACAGCGGCTGCAGCTGTGCAAAATATGCAATCTCCGCGGGGCCACCGATGTAGGCCGATGTGGGCAGAATTGCATCCTGAAACACTGGCCGCAGCAGAGCATTCGGGCTGATGCGTTCCGGCTCGGTATCGAGGATTGCCAGCAGTTCTTCCGCGGTATAAACACGCGATCCGGCCTTCCACTCGTTGCTTCCCGCAGCGAGCTTCAGGGCAACGCGGTTGCCATCCTCACCAACGACAAATAACAGCGTGCTGTCGTCATGCACCAGCACCTGCGCGCCATAGCCCGCAGCGGCCAGATCGTGATTGCGCTGCACCACGGCAGCCTGAAGTGTATCTGCATCTTCAATGGCGGCACGCATTACCGGCGCACCCATCTGATGGAACGCGCGCGTACTGGCGTCAATGACAATCAATCCAAACTCGGCAAAAACGCCCGCGATGAATTTGGCGAACGCGGAAGCGAGCGTGTCCTGCGGCGTATAGCTGCTGCGCAAAAGCTCCGTGATGGGCGCATAGGCGAGTAGTTCTTCCGCCTTCTCCACTACAGCCTCAATCTGAGGCCCCAGCACCAGGTCACCCACTGGCTGCTGGCGATGCTGCGGGAACGTGGAATGCAATGTCTCTACACTGTGCCTTGCCAGCAGCGCAACCTGGTTCACTTCATCCAGGTCATGATCTTCGGTGGCCATCCAGAAGATGGGCACATGCGGCACACCGCGCTCGCTGGCCACCTGAGCCTTGCGAATCGCCGTGGCGGCCTTCATCAACGTGAGCAGCGGGCCGCCAAGCAGGCCTACCTGCTGACCGGTGACAACCACCCTTGCGCCGTTACGAAGTTTTTCCAGATTTTCAAACGTAGTGTCACTACAACCAAACCCCTTGGCCTGTTCCGTCAGCGCATCCACCAGAACATTACGTTCCGGTTGCAGACGTCCTGACCGCCCCTGCATCCAGCGGTCATCAAACGGGCTGGCCGCATAAAAACGGCGCACTGGGGCATCCGGCGCAGCCGTGCGCAGCTCCGTGTAATCCACGAAGAGCCGCGACAGATGCGGAAGAACGGTGATCGGGTAACACTCAAGACTCATAAACAGGTCACTGCTTCCGCGATTGAACGGGGTCCGCTATAGGATGGCACGTACCACGTGTTGGATGCAGGTTTTGATACGTTGATTGCTATGGCCAAGCGTATCGCACCCACCGCCCCCGCAAAGAAAAAACTCACCAAGCTTTCCAGCCCAAAAGCGAAGAAGGGTGTCGTGGCCTCTGCAGAGATGCCGAAGCTGCCCATCAAGGCACCCCGAGTGCCAAAGGGCAAGGCACAAATCCTGTCCTCAAAAAAGGCATATCAGGGCAAAGTCTTCAGCGTATTCACCGAAAAAGTGCGCGAACCGAATGGCGTGGAAGCCATCCGCGATGTCGTTCGGCACTCCGGTTCGGTGGTTGTGTTAGCGGTTGATGAAAGCACCAACCCCGCCGATCCCCTCGTGGTGATCGAGCGCCAGTTCCGCCACGCGGCTGACCAGTACCTGCTTGAGCTTCCTGCCGGACGCGTGGAACCCGGCGAAAAGACCCTGGCAGCCGCCAAGCGCGAACTAATTGAAGAGACCGGCTACCGCGCGAAGAAGTGGACAAAGCTGGTCCGCTATTACGCCAGCCCCGGCTTCGTTGCGGAGTGGATGGAGATCTATCTGGCCACTGGAATCGTCGCTGGCACGGCTCAGCCTGAGGACGATGAAAAGATTGAGGTTCGCCTTCTGCCGCTTTCGGAGCTGGTAAGGATGTGTGCCGCAGGTGAGATTCACGATGGCAAAACCATCGTTGGTGCACTGAGCTATGCGCAGCGGTTGCGCGATCTTTCCGGTAAGTAAACGCAGTCTTCGATGTCATGAAATGACATGGCATCGAAGAGTGTAATTTTTCGGAAAAAATCACCTCACCGTGCTCCGAAATCTTCTTCAGCGCGTCTATCAAGCACCATCCTCGCGAAGGATAATCCAGCGAGCACGTAGGCCGTGATGGTTGCGCAAGTGGTGAGCACGAGTGGCACAGTACAAGGGCACAGTAAAGTGGTTCAACAATGCAAAGGGCTATGGCTTTCTGGGACGCGATGACGGTGGCGCGGATGTTTTCGTGCACTACAGCGCGATCCAGTTGGATGGCTATAAGAGCCTGAAGGAAGGCGACCCGGTGGAGTTCGACGTGATTCAAGGCTCCAAAGGACCGCAGGCCGACGCAGTCATTCTGACGGCAGCCTAACGCTTCGTTCACGGCGAATCGAAAAGGGCGGGCCTCAACCCGCCCAAACTCCTCTCCGCGTAACGAAGACTCACAACTTAGCTTGCGTCGATGTAGTCTCATGTCCGTATGGACAACATCACCATGGCGCGCCTGCTGGAAGAAACCGCGGCGCTGCTGGAGATTGACGCAGCCGATGCTTTTCGCGTGCGCAGCTATCGTCGCGCAGCCGAAGCTGTCGAACAGCAAACCACCCCACTTGTCACGCTTGTTGACGATCCCAAACAGTTGCTTGCCATTGGCGGCATCGGCAAAGGCATGGCCGCGAACATTGTGGACCTGGTTCGCACTGGTTCCATGCCCATGCGCGACGAACTGCTGAAGAAATACAAGCCATCCATGCTGGAGCTTCTTCGCCTGCCCGGCATGGGGCCAAAGACCGTTGCGCTGATGTGGAGCGCACTTGAGATCTCCAACATCGATGAGCTTGAGACAGCCGCCAAAGCAGGCCAACTGGCAAAGCTTCCCCGCTTCGGACAGAAGCAGGTGGACAAGCTGCTCAAAGGCATTGAAGACGCTAAGAAGAACAGCGGTCGCTATCGGATCGACAATGCAGCAGAGATCGCTGAGACCATCAGCAAACTCATTCGCGAATTTCCCGGCATTGAAACCATCACACCCGCAGGCTCTTTACGACGCGGTAAGGAATCTGTTGGCGACCTTGATCTTCTTGTCACCGGCCCTGCGTGTGAACCGGATGTTGTCAGTGCTGCTGTAGAGCATGTTGCATCACTGCCGTTGATTGATACGCTGCTTGCACGCGGTCAGAACAAGGTTAGCTTCACGCTGCGCAATCAACTGCAGGTGGATGTGCGGTTGCTGCCACGCGCAAGCTACGGCGCGGCGTTGCAGTACTTCACCGGCTCCAAGATGCACAACGTGTTGCTGCGCCAGAAAGCACTGAAGCGCGGCTACACGTTGAGCGAATATGCGTTGGCACGCATGAATCCTCAGGAGGGTGAGAGCGCCATCGTTGCTGCCGCCACCGAGGAAGAGATCTACGCAGCAATGGGCATGCAGTGGATACCACCAGAACTGCGCGAAAACTGCGGCGAACTGGAGATGGCAGAAGCCAACACATTGCCGCAACTCATCACGCTGGATGACATTCGCGGCGACGTCCACATGCACACCGTCGCCACCGATGGCACATTCACCATCCGCGAGATGGCAGAAGGTGCACTGCTGCGCGGGTTGAAGTACATCGCGATCACGGACCACTCGAAGAACCTGGCCATGACGAACGGCCTGGACGATGCTCGCGCACGCGATCACATCCGCGCTATCCATGCCGTGGATGCAGAGATGGAAGGCCGCATCCGCGTCTTCGCAGGCATTGAGGTGGACATCCTGCAGGACGGCTCGCTGGACCTGGAAGACGAAACGCTCGCGCAGATGGATGTGGTCATTGGCAGCATTCACTCCGCGTTCAATCTGCCTGCAGAGGAACAGACCGAGCGTCTGCTGAGCGCCATTGAGAATCCATATCTGCACATCCTGGGTCATCCCACCGGACGCAAAGTGTTGAAGCGTGATCCGTATCCATTCGACATGGACAAGGTGCTTCGTCGATGTGCAGAACTGGGCGTTGCGGTGGAACACAACGCGGCTCCCGCGCGTGCTGACCTCAGCGATCTCAACCTGCGTAAAACGAAATCGCTGGGCTGCAAGATCAGCGTGAACACTGACGCGCATTCACTGGAAGACCTAGACAAGATGCGCTTCGGCATCACACAACTTCGTCGTGCATGGCTTACGAAAGACGACGTTTTGAATACACTTGACGCCGACGCGTTTCTTAAAGCGCTTCGTCCCCGTCCAACGCAGGTGAGAGCATAGAAAACATGGCAGAGATGAAGCTGGACGGCGGCGATAAGCAACAGCGTGGCATGCTGGTACCCATTCTGATTGCGCTGGCAATCCTTGCAGCAGCGGGGGCATGGTTTGCAAAGGTGTACCTGCATCCTGAGGTCACAGCCACCGCAGGGCCGCTGCAGACGTTTGAGTACACGGCGAAATATGCGCGCGGTGGCGGCATGCTTGTCGGTGAGAACCAGACCGACGTGGTCACCTACGTCATCGCTGACATCGCATTGAAGGACAACACCGAAGTCCCACTCTTCCTGAAGAGCATTGACGGCACACTCACCATGGAAGACGGCACGATCATGACCGCAAACGCGCTGGAGAAGACAGACCTGCCACGCCTCGCCGCCATGTTCCCGGACATGCAGCCAAAGGTGGATGCTGTTGCACCCTCGCCGTTACTGCGCGAAAGCAGCATTGCTCCCGGCGCCACCGGCCATGGCTACGTCATCTTCGCGTACAACGTGCCGCAGGCCGTATGGGACAAGCGCAAGGGCGCCGATGTCAGCATCGCCTTCTATCACCAGGAAACAGTAAAGGTGAAACTGCCTAAGTAAGTGGCACAGCGGTATGTTGCGGAAGGACTGTTTGATCCCTCCGCAACATCTGCGAATCCTGAATGAGACTCGTTATCCGCCGAGCGAGAAATTCACTGTGATGGTCGTCTCCACGTCGGTTGGTTCGCCATTCAACAGGTAAGGCCGATACCGCCACGTCTGCACCGCAGCCACTGCACTGTTGCGAAGCATCTCGTGGCCCGAGAGTACGGTGAGTCGTTGAATCTCTCCGGTCTTCGAGATGATGGCACGCAACACCACTGCCCCCAATACACCTGCGGCCTTCGCAATCGCTGGATAGACAGGTTGATTTCCCGAAAGCCTGTTGCCAGCAACCACTCCACTGGAGATGGGCACAGGAGCAGTCGCCTTCGGCTTCACCACAGTGACAACTGGTGGAGGAGGAGCAACTCCCAACCCGTCAACGGTGCCAGGACCGATACCAGTAGCTCCGGCGATCAACATTCCATCATTGATCCCTGTCGCAGGCGGCGCATCATCATGCGTGCGATCAATCGTGCTCGGGATCGTTCTTGGAGCGGTGAATATGTTCATTGCAGCCACGGGCTTCACTGCGCGTTGTTGCGTGGCTTGCTGAACAGGTGCAGGGTGGGGAGGTGGCGGAGGCGCTGTCACAGCGGACATCAGCGATGTCCGTGGCAACGCCTCCGGATACAGAAGTGGAACCAGGATCATGGCACCGACAACCATTGCGTTGAACGTGGCGGTGATCCACACAAAGCGGCTGGACTTTGACTTCAGCGCGCCCGACGATTCGACGATCGACATCTCGAACATAAGCAGTCCCATCTGCGAGAGAGAATGCTGGGACTGTAGACACCGCCGCGAATCGTTTTGTTACAGCTATTGCCCCTTCGGGACAGATAAATATCCTGTCACCTGGTTCTTCCCTACGTTGTTCACCACGATCTCAAACAGCGCCGGATTCTTGCCGCTGTAGAACTGCACCGGCTCGTAGATCGTCTTGTCTTTCTTTTCAATGTTGCGATCGTCAGAGCTGACGTTCAGCGTGAACTTGCCCTTCTTCTGATCCACCTTCTTCACCTGCAATTTCACAGACGAAAGCAGCGTGGGCTGTGCGCCCTTCTGCAGCGTGAACTCGTAGTAAGTGCGGTCGCCCTTGTGCTTCAGGTCTTCCAGCTCATCGTGGTTTTTCGCGATCAGGCCGCTCATCACGCCCGCGTCGCCCATGGTGCGCTGCAACTGTGTTTTCGTATCGGCCAGATCGGCCTTCGTTGCAGCAACGTCCGTCTTCGTGGAGCCCAGGTCTGTCTTCGTGGCTCCCAGATCCGTCTTCACGGACGTGACATTTTCATTCAACTTCGCTTCCGCTTCTTCGCGCCTCGCGTTGTCGACATTCTGCTGCTTCATGATGGCCGCAGCCTTCGCATCCAACTGCGCCTGCGTGGTGCCCAACTTCTGTGCGAACGTGTCCGACGCTGCACGAGACCGCGCATCAGAGGCGTAGATACGCTGTTGCAGCGTGCCAGCGCGCTCATCGGCCATGGCCAGTTTTTCTTCGGCCTTCTGCAGACGGCTCTGCAGCATGAACGACCACACGAGGCCGCCAATCGCTAGCAGAAGAGAAAATGCAACAGCGGCGGGAAGCAGTGCTGCATAAGAGCGCTGTCCTTCGGTATGGGAAGTCTGATCGTCCACGGTTCCTCCACGGATACTCTGCGAACTCATTATCTGACGCTGCAGATTTCGAATCACGCATGGTGCGAACTTAGAATAGACGCATGCGATCCCCCGATGTTGTCATTGCTGGTGCCGGACTGATTGGCCTCTCATGCGCCCTGGAGCTGCGAGCGGCAGGCGTGGCCGTCACCGTGGTGGAGCGTGGGCGCGCAGGCCAGCAGGCCTCCTGGGCCGCAGGCGGCATGATCGGGGTCGACGATTCCACGCATCCGCATCCGCCCGAGCTGGTGGCCATGGCGCAGCACAGTGGCAACCTCTATCGCGACTACCTCGAAATCATCGCGGAACGTGGAGGCACCCGCGTGCCCTACGAAACGGAATGGGTGCTGGAACAGGCCGAAGGCTGGCGTCACCATCGCACGACGCTCGCCGCACTCGCGGGATCGGGTTATCGCCGACACGCTGAACCCAGCCTTGATCCTCGCAAGCTTTTCAACGCGCTTCGCGACGCGGTGACAAAGTCCGACATCACCATCCAGGAAGACACACCCGTCCGCGGCGCATTTCAGCGTGAAGGTGGCATCGACGTCCGAGTGAAGGACAGCGTGATCTCCTGCGGCACGTTCCTCGACTGCACCGGCGCATGGAGTCCGCCGCCCGTGCATCCCGCAAAAGGCCAGATGCTGCGCCTGAACGCTCCGGGAGCCATGTCGGCGCGCGGCCTTGGAAACATCGTTGTACGCACGCGAGACATCTACCTGATCCCACGCCTGGACGGCACCATCGTGATCGGTTCCACGATTGAAGACTCAGGCTTCGACCGCACCGTACACGACACGGATATCCAGCATTTACGCGCCGAAGCCGCCGCTCTGCTGCCCGCTCTCGCTGACGCTCCAGAGGTCGAGCGCTGGGCCGGTCTGCGCCCTGACACCCCTGACCATCTGCCCCTGATGGGCCGCACCGGCGACCACTCCTTCGTCGCTGCGGGGCACTTCCGCAACGGCATTCTGCTGGCTCCGGCAACCGCGCAGGCCATGGCTGAACTCATCCTCAATGAGCCGCCTGTTCTCAATCTGCAGGCCTTCCGTCCGCAGCGATTCTCGGACTACGCGGCCTGAAGTCGGGATCCACGCCGGGGCCACTAGCGCGATATTCGCGCAGACGTGATGACAACCGCACAGACCTTTCGATATAACGGCGATCTATAAGGCTGTTTCGTCCACCTACTCAGGAGTCCTCATCCATGTCGCAGGCAGTTGCCCCCCGCGGGCTTGAAGGGATTGTTGCTACGACCTCCGGTATCTGCTGGATTGATGGTGAGGCGGGCGTCCTTTCCTATCGCGGCATTGATATTCACGAGCTCGCCGCCAAATCCACTTTTGAAGAAACAACGTACCTGCTTTGGTTTGGCAAACTGCCCACCGCCGCGGAACTGGAAGACTTCAAGCAGAAACTCGCAGCCACCCGCACGCTTCCCGCAAACGTCGTCGATTTCCTGAAGACGCTGCCCAAAGAAGCCAATGTGATGGAAGTGTTGCGCACCACCGTCAGCCTGCTCAGCATTGGCGATCCGGACGACACCGACAGCAGCCACGAAGCCAACGTGCGCAAGAGCTTCCGCCTTACCTCGCAGATTGCCATGATCGTGGCGTACTTCGATCGCATCCGCAAGGGCAAGGCCATCGTCGAGGCCGACACCACGCTCACCCACGCGGGCAACTTCCTTTACATGCTCACGGGCGTAAAGCCCATTGCAGAGGCTGAGAAGGCATTCGATTGCGCGTTGATCCTGCACGCCGACCACGAACTGAACGCCTCCACCTTTGCTGCACGCGTCATCGCCGCAACGCTTAGCGATGTGCACTCCGCCATTACCGGCGCTATCGGCGCGCTCAAGGGACCGCTACACGGCGGTGCCAACGAAGCTGTGATGAAGCTGCTTTACGAGATCGATGCCGCTGGCGCCGACCCCGTGGAGTATGTGAAGAATCTGCTGAACAACAAGGTGAAGGTCTCCGGCTTCGGCCATCGCGTGTACAAGACGGAAGACCCGCGCGCTACCCACCTGCGCCGCATGTCGAAGGACCTTGGCACCGCCGCTGGCAATGCCAAGTGGTACGAGATGAGCGAAAAAATTGAAGGCTACGTGCGCAGCGAAAAGAAGCTCAACGCAAACGTGGACTTCTACTCAGCCTCCACCTACACCACGCTCGGCATCGACATGGATCTGTTCACGCCCATCTTTGCGGTAAGCCGCATCTCCGGCTGGGCAGCACATGTAATCGAGCAGCACGACAACAACCGCCTGATCCGTCCGCGCGCCGAATACACCGGCCCGGCGTATCCCGCGGCCTACGTTCCGATGGCCCAGCGTTCGTAATTACGGGGTCCAATTGCCACGAAGCACCCTGTCCAAATAGGCTTTATGCTTATGCGGTCAGGGCGTTTCTTTTTGCGATGGTGTCTGTTCCCCATGATGGTCACAGGGATATGCCCCGCGCAGACAGCAACACCGCAAGCCGCTCCTGCACTTCAAAACACAAAAACCATGTCTGACCAGGAGCTAGCACTCGCCGTTGCCACTAGCCTTGGCCCGACAGGCATTGTGCCGCGCACCACGGGCTTCAACGCCAGCATCATCTCCAGTTCGCAATACGATTCCATCACCGGCTGGGCCAACATTCTGACCCCGAGCCTGGCATGGCGATTCAATCGCTATGTCAGCGCCGACGTTGCCACGCCGCTCTTTCTGTACATGCGTTCGCAACGCGTGGTGCAACCGACCACCGGCGCGCCCTACACGGACACCACGATCCGCCACGGTCTTCCGGGCGACACCACCATGGCGCTCCACCTGAGTTCCAACAGCTTCACCATGGGCAAGCTCGGCGACTTTTACGACGTCCTGACCAGCTCCCTCTCTACGCCCACCGGTTCCGTGCAAGACGGGATCGGCGCAGGCAAGGTGACCTACAACGTCACGAACCATCTGCAATCCGCCAGTTTCCTGGCACCGTACGTTGACCTTGGTATCGGTTCCACCAGCCGCCTGCAGAACCGCCGCGTGCAGCGTTCGCAGACGTCGCGTGGTGAACTTGCCAACTTCGGCGTAGGTGTCAGCCTGGAATTACCGCGAGCCTCCACGCTCTACCTGGAAGGCTACGAACAGCTGCCAATGGGCTCGCAAACTATCTATCAGGTCGACCCGCATTCCGGGCGTCCGGATGCCACGCAGAGCTCCAACGGTCTTGCCGAAGACAACGGCATTAACCTCTCGCTGGACGTCCCGGTGGTGCCCCACCTCACATGGTCGGTCTTCTACAGCCGCGGCCTGCGCCTGCATGAAGACACGGTTGGATTCGCCTTCACCCTCCTTCTTCGTAATCCTCATCACAGAGACACCGATCGCTAAGACGAACCACGCAGGCCCCGTACATCCGGCACAATAGAAAGAATGACTTCTGCTTCTCAGAACGAAACCCGCCGCGGCCTGATCGTAGCGATTGATGGCCCCGCAGGCGCGGGCAAAAGCACCGTCGCTGCGCATCTGGCGCGCACCTTTGGCCTGCTCAATCTGGAAACCGGCGCCATGTATCGCGCCCTGGCTCTCAAAGCTCTGCACAACAACGTCGTTGTCACCGATGGCGCTGCCGTCCTCGCGCTCACACATAACACCACCATCACGCTTGAGCCCAGTGCCAGCGGCAACCGCGTTCTGCTGGATGGTGAAGACGTCACCGCTGCTCTGCGCAACCCCGATGTAACGCAGGCCGCCTCGCAGGTCTCCATTCACGGCCCGGTACGCGTGTGGATGGTCAATGCACAACGCGCCCTCGGCCTGGCTGCAGCTTCCGGCGTGGTGATGGAAGGCCGCGATATCGGCACCGTCGTATTCCCCGATGCTGACGTCAAAATTTTTCTCGATGCCAGCGTGGAAGCACGTGGTGATCGCCGCTTCACACAGCAGCCAACAGCCGAATCCAAGGAAGATCTTCTTCGTGACATGCGCGAACGCGACAAGCGCGACCGCGAGCGTACGGAGAGCCCTCTGCGCCCTGCAGAGGACGCCGTTCTGGTGGATACCACCGGCATGACACTGGATCAGGTTCTGGAACGCGCCTCAGCAATCGTGGCAAATATCGCCAATCGTTAGCTTTAGCGAAACCAGGGTCTCCAGACTTCCGTGTTTTCACGAAATTGTCAGATTCCTTGTTTTTACTGAGTAAATTTTCGGTTTCGTGCTAGTCTATGCGCATCGATTGAGACAAAGTGGTCATTTCCCCGCCAAAAAGCGGTTGATCCCTTGTATTCAACGGCAGACTCGAACAAAGAAGAAGAGGGACCGGGCTTTATGGAACAGGGCACAGTGAAGTGGTTCAACGACGCAAAGGGATTCGGGTTCGTCAGCCGTGAAAATGGCGAGGACGTCTTCGTACACTACTCGGCAATCCAGTCCAATGGCTTTAAGAGCCTGCAGGAAGGCCAGGCAGTGCAGTTCAACGTGGTGAAGGGACCCAAGGGCTGGCAGGCGTCGGACGTCACGCCTCTCTAAGGTCTCTGCAAGAAACCCCATCAGATTCAGAGGGCAGCCTGCAACAATGGCTGCCCTCTCATGCAAGCACTAATTACAACTGAACTGCGTGTACAGGTACGACGTTGTCGTCGCGATCGTCGAGATGTAAAGCGACACAAAGTTGCCGGCCCCCAGAGTTCCCGGCCCTGTGCATGTCGTCGTGGTGTTCGGTGCCACGGTGCAGGCTGTGGACGGATTCGCGCTCATATTCCCCGGCGTGCCTGTCCGAATGGTCAATTGCGCATTCGTCGTCTGACCGCCAGTAATGGCGGCCGCGTAGTAATACGCTTGGACGCTGGACAGATTGCAGGTGGAAGGTAGCCACTGCAGCACTGTCCCCAACTCCGTGGCGCTTTTCACATCCGTCAGAGGGTTGTAATACTGCGCCACACCATTCGCAACCGCGTGGACTGACGTGAAGAACGAGCCGCCCCCACCGCCCGAGCCCGTAGGCCCGGTCGCACCCGTAGGTCCGGTCGCGCCGGTATCGCCCTTTGGGATGGTGAAGTCCAGCTGGATGCTCGTCGGGTCGGTGCTCACGTTCTTCACAATCGCAGAGGTTCCCGCCGCTCCGGTGTGCGTGGCAGATACGCTGATCGACGGCGCCACTCCGGCTGCACCTGCGACTCCCGCCGCCGCCAGGAGAGCCCATGCCGACACACTCGTCGCATCCCCGACCGGATGAACCCCGCTACTGGCAGCACGTGCGAAGTAAGCCGAACCGTTGTACGTGACCACACTCGTCGGCGCGTAGGAAATGGAACTGTCCCACGCACCCAGAAACGTAAGCCCCACCGCGCCGGTTGAGCCCGTATCGCCCTTCGGCAAGGTGAAGTTCAATACCGCTGCATTCGAAGTCCCGGTGTTCGTAACAGCAGCCGCTGCACCGCTGGTCACTGTGCCTATCGCAACGGTTGCAGGTCCCGGGCTTCCCTGCGAAGCGAGCAATGACCAATCGCCGGTATTGTTCGCAACGGACACTGACGGATCAGCGGTATTCGTACTACGCCGGGACACATACGAAGAACCCGCTTCGAAAACCACGTCCCCCAGGCTGTATCCGGTACCGTTCAGCCACGTTCCCTTGTACGTCAAACCCGGCGAACCCGCGGCCCCGGTCGCTCCCTGCGGAATGGTGAAATTCAAAACAGCAGCATTGCTACTACCCGCGTTCTGCACCACCACATTGCTACCGGCGGCGCCAGTCGTGACTGTCCCCACCTGAATCGTCGCGGCTGCACCCGTAGCACCATCCGTGCCATTGTTGCCGTTCGTCCCCGCAGGCCCCGCGACACCCGCAGCCGCCAACAGTGACCACAACGCCGACGTTCCCGGCGTCACCGCCACATTCACATCAGACGTGGAGATGTAAGCGGAACCGCCATACGAAACCGCATCACCCGTCACATACCCGGTGCTGGCGTTCCATGCGCCCTTCCACTGCAATCCCGCAGCGCCTTGCGGCCCGGTTGCACCAGACGCTCCCTGGCTTCCCTGAGGACCCTGAATTCCCTGTGTGCCCGGCAAACCCGCCGCTCCTGTATCGCCCTTCTGCGCCAGCAACTGCCACACCGGACTCACACCGGGAGCATTCCCCGTAACCGCACCGAAAGCGATATACGCCGACCCGCCGTAAAACACCGCATCGCCCGTCGTGTATGCGGTTGTCGCCGACCACGGCCCCAGAAAGCGTACTGGCTGTCCTTGCGGTCCTGCCGGTCCCGTCGGACCCTGTACACCCTGCGATCCCGCAGCTCCCTGTGGCCCTGCAACACCCTGCGAACCCATCGGCCCCTGCGCTCCCGGAGCAGCAATCTGCTGCCACCACAGCGCCGACGAATCCGGTGGATTGCCATGGTTCGTCGCCTGCAGTGAAATCCATGTCCCGCCCGCATACGTCACCGCGTCATGCAACGCGTAACTGGTGCTGCTGTTGTAAGCGCCCAGATACTGCATTCCCGCAATACCCTGCGAGCCTTGAGCGCCGGTATCGCCGGTATCACCCTTCGCACCTTGGGGACCCGCTGGCCCTTGCACCCCTTGAAGTCCCTGAACACCCTGCGGCCCTTGCGACCCCGTAGCTCCCGCCGCGGCCAACAGCGTCCAGTCCGCAGGTGAGCTGTCCGGCGTATTCCCCTGGTTCTCCCCATGCAGCGAAAGCCAGGTCTGTCCCTGCCACGCGACGGCATCGTTCGCGGCGTAGTTCGTGGACGACGCATACGTCCCCCGCCACGTCATCCCCGCGGGCCCCGGATCACCCTGAGGCCCCACCGGTCCACGATCACCCTGCACTCCCTGGGCACCATCACGACCCGGAGCACCCTGAGGCCCCGTTGATCCGACAGGCCCGGTCGGCCCCTGCTGCCCAGCCGCACCAACCATACCCGCCGGGCCCTGCGGTCCAGGAACTCCGGTGTCGCCTTTGTCACCCTTGGCACCCTGAGGCCCTTGCGAGGTCAACGCGCCCCAATACGTTGGCGAACTATCGGGCGTGTTCCCTTGATTCGAATCCACCAGTGAAGACCACGACCCGCCCTGCCACACCACCACATCGCCCGCTGCATAGTTCGTGGCAGATGCATACGCACCCTGATACACAAACCCCGGACGCCCCGTAGCGCCCGTCGCACCGCGGTCACCCTGAGGCCCAATGTCACCCGTGTCGCCCTTCACACCCTGAGGCCCCTGTGGTCCGGTGGTCCCAGCGACGCCCTGCGGTCCCTGAATCCCAATGCCAGCAGGCACCAGCACGGCCCAGTCATTCATCGAAACATCCGGCGCATTGCCGTGATTCGCATCATGCAGCGAGACCCAGGCTGTGTTCTGCCAGGTCACCACATGGTTCGTCGCATAACTCGTCGTAGGCGCGTACGCGCCATCAAACAGCAACCCATTGATGATGGTCGTTATCGTGGCTGGATTCGTCGAAGCAGGCACCAGCACAGACCAGTCACCCGACGAAGTATCCGGAGTATTTCCGTGATTGACATCGTGCAACGAGACCCAGGCCGCACTTTGCCACGTCACTACCTGGTTCGTGCTGTAGTTCGTCGTGGACACGTACGCCCCGGCATACTGCAGCCCGTTTCCCGAACCCGACCCGCCACTCGCGGCAGGAACCAGCAGCCCCCACGATGCTGAGAACGTACTCGGCACATTCCCCGTATTCGCTGCAACCAGCGACACCCACGCAGCATTGGCCGACGTGACAACATCACCCGCCACATACAGGGTTGTCTGGCCCCACGCACCCTTGTAGGCCATGCCCGAGGCGTTCGTCCCCGGATCGCCCTTGTCACCCTTCGGCCCCTGAGGTCCAACAGGCCCTTGCGGGCCAGCAGGACCACCCGCAGGCCCAGCCGGTCCCTGCGCGCCCGTGGCTCCCGTATCGCCCTTCGGCCCCTGCGGTCCAACCGGCCCCACCACACCGCTGGTCAGCGCAATCTCCAACTCAGCTGGATGCGCCGTCGTATCGCTTTCCTTGCTATCCAACGCCACATCCGCCGTGGACGCTGTAAGCGCGAGGCCAAAATTCGTGGTCGGTGCATTCACCCACGCCTGCACCATCGCCGTGACGTCGACGGTCACAAACTGCGCCTCATCTGTCACGGCAAACACCTGCGCCACCGTGCCCCGTGGAGGCAGTGTCTGCGCGGTCACTGCACCTTCCGCCCATGCCGCCGAAACCGGCGCAACACCCACCACTCCCGGCGTATTCACACGATTCACATAGAGCCGCAGCGTGGCCCGGCTGATCTGCGATCCGGTCGTGCCAGACGGCAACATTCCCAAGTCAAAACGCAGCAACGCCGTGCTGGTGCTGTTGATGTACAGATTGCTCAACGAGCCAAAGTTGATGGACGCGCGACCAGTATCCACAGCGGTATCCGCAGCCAGCGTCGCCGCCTGCCCGTGGACACACCCCGGCAACAGCAACACGCCCGCAAATGCCAGCGCCGCGGTAACGGACTGCCTATGCGCAGTCCGCAATGGAGTCAAACACAATCGCATGCGGCGTAATCGTCAACTCACAACACACGATGCAAAAGGCCATATACCATCAGGGCCGTTTGCTGTCCGAGTGCCTATTTAGGAGAGCTTCAGTGTAACGACAGAACCCCACCAACTTCGCTGCAGCGACAACACGCCAGACATAATTTCCGCATCCAAGCTTCCGGAATCCCAAAACGGGAATAAACACTCTCGCGATACACTCGCAGGGTTCGTTCTGCAACAATTTGTTTCTTTGAGGAAGCGCACTGATGAGCAACAGCCCGAACGCCGGAAAACTGCCCGATCCACCCCGTCTGACCGCCCTGCCCCGCCTCGTCTCCGCCTACTACACGCTGCATCCTGACGCGGACAATGCTGCGCAGAAGGTCAGCTTCGGAACGAGCGGCCATCGCGGCTCCGCGCTCCACGGCGCATTCAATGAGGACCACATCCTCGCCATCACACAGGCCATCTGTGAGTACCGCGCAGGCCAGAAGATCACCGGCCCGCTCTTTCTCGCGATGGATACGCACGCGCTCAGCGAACCCGCATTCCGCAGCGCGCTTGAAGTCCTCGCAGCCAACGGCGTTGCCACGCGCATCGGCGCAGGCACACCCGAGACCAACGGCCAGCCCGGCTACACGCCAACGCCCGCGCTCTCGCACGCCATCCTTGACTACAACAAGGACCGCAAGGACGGCCTGGCTGACGGCATCGTCATCACGCCCTCGCACAATCCACCGGAGGATGGCGGCTTCAAGTACACCCCCCCCAACGGCGGCCCCGCCGACACAGACGTCACCGGCTGGGTGCAGAACCGCGCCAACGACATCCTGAAAGCGAAGCTCGCAGACGTAAAGCGCGTCGCATTCGAGCAGGCGCTCAAGGCCTCCACAACGACGAAGCACGACTACATCACCGAGTACGTTGACGGCCTCTCCAACGTCGTCAACATGGAAGCCATTGCCGCCAGCGGCCTCAAGCTCGGCGTCGATCCTCTCGGTGGCGCAGGCGTCTATTACTGGCAGCGCATCGCAGACAAATACAAGCTGCCGCTGCAGGTGCTCTCCACCATCGTGGATCCCACCTTCCGCTTCATGCACATCGATTGGGATGGCAAGATCCGCATGGATTGCTCCTCGCCCTTCGCCATGGCTGGCATGATCCAGAACAAGGATCACTTCGACGTAAGCTGGGCCTGCGACACCGACCACGATCGCCACGGCGTCGTTGCCAAATCCACCGGCCTGCTGAACCCCAACCACTACCTAGCCGTCAGCATCGAATACCTCTTCGACAACCGCCCCAACTGGCGTAAGGATGCGGCCATCGGCAAGACTCTCGTGTCATCGTCGATGATTGACCGCGTCGGCGCTGGCCTTGGCCGCAAGGTTCTCGAAGTGCCTGTCGGCTTCAAGTGGTTCGTCAACGGTCTCTCCGATGGCTCACTCGGCTTCGGCGGCGAAGAGTCCGCAGGCGCATCGTTCCTGTGTCTCGACGGCGGCGCATGGTCCACCGACAAGGACGGCCTCATCATGGGCCTGCTCTCCGCCGAAATGACCGCACGCACCGGCAAGGATCCCGGCGAACTCTACCACTCGCTCACCGCGCGTTACGGCAACCCGGTCTATCAGCGCATTGACGCCGCAGCCACCAAGGAAGAGAAGGCCAAACTCGGCAAACTGTCACCGGAACAGGTCACGACCAAGGAACTGGCAGGCGAACCCATCACTGCCATCCTCACGAAGGCACCCGGTAACGGCGCATCCATTGGCGGTCTGAAGGTCGCCACGGAAAACGGCTGGTTTGCAGCACGTCCCTCCGGCACGGAAGACGTCTACAAAATCTACGCGGAAAGCTTCCAGGGTGAAGACCACCTCCGCCAGATTCAGGACGAAGCCAAGCAACTGGTCAACGCAGCCCTCAAAGGCTAACGAAACGCACAAACAGAAAGGGGGAGCCGCGAGGCTCCCCTTTCTCATGCGCGAAACTCGAAGCTACTTCTTAACCTGCTTCGCCACAATCTGCGACGAAATCTTGTCATACGTCGCCTTGGGAACAATCCCGCGCGACACAAGCTGGTTCTTCGCCGTGTACGGGCGACCATCAATGATCTTCTTCGAGTACACCTGGCCAATGCCCGGCAGAGCCTGCAGTTGGTCCAGCGACGCAGTATTGATATCCAGCGGATCACCCATGGTCATCGCCGGGGGGGTCGGAGCAGTTGCAGCAGCCTTGGCTGCCGGCTTGCTCTGCGCGGGTGAAACCGGCAGCAGGGTCAGCGCCAGTGCAAGAAGGGGAAGCGAGCGGAAAAACTTCATACGAAATGTCCTCCAAAGAGTACTTCCGTAAGGAAGATACGCCACCGCAACGCTGCTGCATAGACCGCTGATGCAGCTCTTCATCGCACTGAAATAATTGACATACCGTCCGCATCGCGGGTAGCCTTATACCTGCAATGCTCGTCCGCACGCATCATCACGGCCATCATCACCACGCGCACATCAGCGCGACGGCGGCGGTGTCCGGTGCAAAGCGGTAGTCAGGCAAAACGCACAGGATTCGATTCATCACCAGCCCGCCCGAGCGATGCTCACCGGCGGGCTTTGTTGTGTCCGCCTCATCGCAAACGACACACAGAAACTTTGAGGAACGTATGACCACAGCAGCACCGCAACCCACCATCGATTTCGCAAAAGCAGGCGGCCTTGTCCCCGGCATCGTGCAGGACGCAGCCACCGGCCAGATGCTCATGCTCGGCTTCCTGAATGAAGAGAGCTACCGCCGCACCCTCGAGTCCGGCTTCGTCACCTTCTTCTCGCGCACACGCAACAAGCTGTGGATGAAGGGCGAGACCAGCGGCAACCGCCTGAAGATTGTCAGCGTCCGCACCGACTGCGACTTTGACACGCTGCTCTTCCAGGTGGAAGTGGAAGGCGACGGCCTGGTCTGCCACGAAGGCACCGTAAGCTGCTTCACCAAAGAAATCGAACTCGGCAAGTAACGCGCCCAGCGCGACAACAAGTTTCCAAACTTCGGAGAAAACAGTGAGCAAGAAACTCAAACTCGGCATCCCCAAGGGCTCCCTCCAGGACGCCACACTCAACCTCTTCAAACTCGCTGGCTGGCAAATCGACCCCTCGGGCCGCAGCTACTTCCCTTCCATCAACGATGCCGAAATCGAATGCATGCTCGTCCGCGCGCAGGAGATGGCACGCTACGTGGAAACCGGCTCGCTCGACGCAGGCCTTACCGGCAACGACTGGATCCTTGAGAACCTCTCCGACGTTGAGCGCATCACGTCGCTCACGTACTCCAAGGCCAGCCGCCAGAAGGTAAAGTGGGTTCTCTGCGTTCCCGAAGACTCGCCCTATCAGAAGCCCGAAGACCTGGAAGGCAAAGTCATCGCCACCGAACTGGTCGAGTACACCAAGCGCTACTTCGCCGAAAAGAACATCAACGTTAAGGTCGACTTCTCCTGGGGCGCAACCGAAGTGAAGCCGCCCATGCTCTGCGACGCCATCGTTGAAGTTACTGAGACCGGCAACAGCCTCCGCGCCAACCGCCTTCGCGTCATCGACCTTCTGATGGAAAGCGAAACGCAATTCATCGCCAACAAGGCTGCCTACGCCGATCCGTTCAAGAAGCAGAAGATCGACAACCTGGCGCTCATGCTCAACGGCGCCATCAACGCGCTCTCGCAGGTCGGCCTCATGCTCAACGTACCCAAGGCAAACCTCGACGAAATCCTGTCGATCCTGCCCGCACTCTCGTCGCCCACCGTGTCGCATTTGAAGGATGAAAACTGGGTCGCCGTGAACACCATCCTGCCCGAAAGCACCGTCCGCGAAGTGATCCCCAAGCTCAAGGCAGCAGGCGGCAGTGGCATCGTCGAATATCCGCTGAGCAAGGTCGTTCTGTAGAACAGCCTCCTCATGCGAGCTTCATACAACGAAGCTCGCATGAGGAACAGCGAAGCTCATACGCACACCGTGCGTCACCCTGAGCGAAACGAAGTGAAGTCGAAGGACCTGCATTCCTCTCGCACCATGGGAATGCAACAAGGGACGACCAATGAAGCTCATCAAGACCACAGGCCGCGCCAAAGCCAACGCCTACGAACTCCTCGCCACACTCGAGCGCCGCGGTGCAGTCAAAACCGCCGAAGTCGAACCCATTGTTCGCAAGATCATGCGCGACGTACAGAAGAACGGCGACAAAGCTCTCCTAAAATACGCAGCGCAGTTCGACAGCCTGAACGGCCCCATCCGCGTAACGCAGGAAGAAATGCTTGCCGCGTGGAATGAAACATCACCAGAACTAAAAGCAGCACTGCAAACCGCAGCAGAAAACATCCGCAGCTTCGCCGAACAACAGAAGGCCGAAGAGTGGATGACGCAGAACACACCCGGCGTCACCGTAGGCCAGATCGTTCGCCCGCTTGAATCCGTTGGCTGCTACGTCCCCGGCGGACGCTTTCCTCTTCCCTCGACATTGCTGATGACCGCGATCCCCGCATCCGTCGCAGGCGTAAAGCGCATCGTTGTATGCTCGCCCAAGCCAGCACGCGAAACACTCGCCGCAGCGCACCTTGCAGGCATCACGGAGATGTATCGCACCGGCGGCGCGCAGGCCATCGCGGCACTCGCCTACGGCACGCAGACCATCACACATGTCGATAAGATCGTCGGTCCCGGCAACCTCTACGTCACCGCCGCCAAGATCATCGCCAGCACAGAGTGCGGCATCGACATGCCCGCAGGCCCCACGGAAATCGTCGTCACCAGCGAAAAAGGCAACGCCGCAGGCATCGCCGCCGACCTAGTCGCGCAGGCTGAGCACGACCCCGAAACACTCGCCGTCTTCGTCACTGCAAACGAACAGCTCGCACGCGACGTTGTTGCGGAAACCAAGCTGCAAGCCAAGGGCAACAAGCTCGCCGAAATCTCGTTGAAGGCACGCGGCACTGTGTTCCTCTGCGGCGATATCGAAGAGACACATACCATCACCAATCGCCTCGCACCCGAACATCTCACCGTCGATAGCGACAAGGACCTCAAGTGGGTCATCAACGCGGGCAGTGTCTTCATCGGCAACTACTCGCCGCAATCCATGGGCGATTACATCAGCGGCCCCAACCACGTTCTGCCCACGGGCCGCGTCGGTCGCATGCGTGGTGGACTCAGCGTGAACGACTTCCTCAAAGTCATCACCGTGCAGAACTACACGCGCAGCGGCCTCGCCACACTCGCGCCGCACGCCATCGCACTCGCAGAGGCCGAAGGCCTCATCGCGCACGCCAACTCCGTGCGCATCCGCAGAAAAGGAGGCAAACGATGAGCGACATTCAACCCCGCCGCGCCATCCTCGCCATGCCCGAGTATCACCCGCCCCTCGGCGGCCGCGACGCTCTGCGCCTCGACTTCAACGAGAACACGCACGCACCATCGCCGCGCGTACGTGAAGCGCTCAGCACACTCTCGCTGGAAAGCTTCACCATCTATCCCGAGCGTGGCCCAGTAGAAGCCAAGGTCGCCGCACACTACGGCCTCAAGCCAGAGCAGGTGTTGCTCGCCAACGGCACCGACGAAGGCATTCACCTCGTCACCTACACCTTCCTTGAAGAAGGTGACGAATGCCTCTTCGCAACGCCGTCGTTCTTCATGTACGACGTCAACGCGATGGCGATGGGCGCGAAGCTCGTTCGCATCCAGATGGACGACAAGCTTGAGTTCCCCTACGAGCGCATGCTCGCAGCCATCACACCAAAGACCAAGCTCATCATCCTCTGCTCGCCGAACAACCCAACAGGCAACACCATCACGCGCGAACAGATCCGCACCATCGCCAAAGCCGCGCCACACGCGGTCATCCTCGTCGACGAAGCGTACTTCCACTTCTTCGGCGAATCCATCATGGACGACCTTGTTCGTGGCGAACTGGACAACATCCTCATGGCTCGTACCTTCAGCAAGGCCTACGGTCTCGCCAACCTGCGCGTCGGCGCCATTGCCGGACCAGTTAAGCTGATTAACCATCTCCGCAAAGCCAGCTCGCCGTACAACGTCAACGGCATCGCACTCACCGCCGTCAACGCCAGCGTGGACGACACCGAATACATCGACTGGTACGTCGCGCAGATCACCGAAGGCCGCGAACGCATCTACAAAGCGTTGGCCAACATGAAGGTGCCCTACTGGCAGTCGCACGCGAACTTCGTTCTGATGCACATTGGCCCGCGCCACAAGGAATTTGTAGACGGCATGCGCGCACGTGGCGTACTCGTCCGCGACCGCAGCAGCGACCCCGGCCTCGATGGCTGCGTGCGCATCACCATCGGCCTTGAAGATCAGATCACCACCGGCATCGCCGCACTCCGCGACACGCTTGCAGGCATGGGATGGACGCCCGCCGAAGTGAACAAGCCGGAGACACAACCGAAGGAGACACCCGACTATGAGTAACCCCGAAAACGGCAGCGACCTCCACACCGCACCCGCATACACCGAAGCGTTCGCCAATCAGCCGGGCACTCCCGCAGTGGCTGCCACCGCATCGCCACGCATCGCGGAGGTTGATCGCAACACCACTGAAACCAAGATCAAGCTGCGCCTCAACCTCGACGGCCAGGGCACCTACAACGTCCGCACCGGGATCCGCTTCTTCGATCACATGCTGGAACTCTTCACGCGCCACGGCGGCTTCGATCTCGACCTCGTCTGCAACGGCGACCTCGACGTCGACCAGCATCACACCATTGAAGATGTAGGCATCGCACTCGGCGAAGCATTCGATAAAGCACTCGGCGACAAGAAGGGCATCCTTCGCGCAGGCTACTTCGTCATGGCCATGGACGAGACACTCGCCGTCGCCGCCATCGACATCAGCGGCCGCGTCGGCTACGCCGTAGACGATCAGGTCAATGTAGCCATCGTCGGCGACATGCAAACCGAACTCGTCACCGACTTTTTCGACGGCTTCGCCCGCGGCGGCCGCTGCAACGTCCACGTAAAAACCATGTACGGCCGCAGCAACCACCACAAAATCGAAGCCATCTTCAAAGCCTTCGCCCGAGCCCTGCGCGGAGCCGTAAGCCGCGACGAACGCATGAAAGACCTGCTGCCGAGCACCAAAGGATTGCTCTAACGATGGCTTCCTCACCAAAGTGGCGAGTTTGGCTATTCACAGTCGCGATGATTGCGAATATAGCCTCACTCGCCTGCATGGTGATCTTAAGAGTTGTGAGCCGACATTGGGGCGGCCTGTACGGTCATGTTAATGACCTGTCTAACTGGGTTGGTCGTGGTGCCATTGCAGCGCTGATCGCTCTTATATTCGGCTGGTTTGGCTTTGGTTGGAAACGAATTGCTGCACTGCTCGTAGCACTCGTTTGCTGCCTGGTTTGGCTGAACGAATCAGGTGCGGTCTAACAAGAACAAGTACCAAAGGCGCGCCAACATATTAGCCGAGGCCGAAGGCCTCGGTAGACGAACCAAAGCAGAACCAAGCGCTGAAGGCGCGCTCTAGAGATCGGCGAAGACGATGGCAGACGAACTGGCATACCAAAGCATTACAGGCCACGAAGCGATTGTGGATTGGTTCGGCTGTTGGCCGAGTTTCCATGATGCAGAGGTGGTCGACATTGAGTTGCACCGCGCTGGTCGTTCCCGCCTTCACGTCCATACATTCGAGATGACAAACGAAGTGGATGAACGTAGCCGCTACAAGCTCAACAAACATGCAATTGTTACGTTTTCGTTTGAAGAAATCTCGTCTATGGAACTCCGCTGGTTCAACCAACAAAACGTGCTGTCTGATCTTTCCATTGAGCTCTCGTCAGAACAAATAACCATTCTTCTTGGCCATTGTTTCGGCGTTGAAGGTCACATCGCTTCACAACGCGTTTCCGTCTCAATAAAACCCGGCGTGCCAGAAGATGGCATTTACGCTTCGGAAAAATCATGATCCAAGTAATCGACTACAAAGCCGGCAATCTCACCAGCGTGGTTAAGGCGCTTAACTACCTCGGTGCAAAGACAAACATCACGCAATCGCCCGACGACGTGCGCAAGGCCGACAAGATCGTCCTTCCCGGCGTGGGCCACTTCCGTGCCACACAGCTTCTACACGACCTGCAATTGACTGAGGCCACACGCGAAGCCATCGCACGCGGCGTGCCCTTCCTTGGCATCTGCGTGGGACTGCAGTGGCTCTATCAAGGCTCGACGGAAGCCGAGAGCACAGACGGCCTCTGCGCCTTCGGCGGCAAGTGCGAACGCTTCCCCGCCATCTTCAACGGAGCCGAACTCAAAAGCCCACACGTCGGTTGGAACTCCCTCGAAGACATCCGCCCCGACAGCAAACTGCTGCGCGGCATCACCAACGGCGAGTTCGTCTATTACACCCACTCCTGGCGCGCGCCCATCAGCAAAGACACCGCAGCCTCCACCAGCTACGGCGGCCCCTTCACCTCAGCCGTAGAACGCGACAACGTAATGGGAGTCCAGTTCCACCCAGAAAAATCCGGTGACACCGGCTTGCAGCTACTTCGCAATTTTGTGGAGCTTTAAATGGAAGCGAATTATCGTCTCGAGCTCAAAGATTATTTAGCCGCACAAGCTCTGCACGTGAAGAAGCATCCGACAACACGCTTCTCTCTGCTGTTCTGGACACTCGTCATGCCCGCACTCGGCCTCCTGATGCTTTTCTCTGCAATGCGTACGGTCCCAGATGAAGATTTGCGTTGGCCAATCGCGGGATACATCCCCAGTCTCTGGCTGCTTAGCTTGGCCGTCTTGGTTCCACTGTTACGTCGTTATAACTTTCGGAAACAGTTCAAGCAGATGTTTCCGAAAGACGACCAGAATCACGAGTGCTACCTGAGCGCCAACGATGAGCATTTGATTTCAGGTATCCACGGAGCGAGTGAAGGCCGCTTTTTCTGGCCGAGCCTATACAAAGCCGTAAGTAACAACAACATGCTGTTGATCTACGTCGCCAAGAAGCGATTCCTATTCATTCCGCTTGAGAAGCTTGATCCTTCAGATCGAGACGAGTTGGTTGATTTGACTCAGAGAAAGATGGGGACGAAGTAAATGCTGACCAAACGCATCATCGCCTGCCTCGACGTTCGTGCCGGACGCGTAGTCAAAGGCATTCAATTCGTCGACATCATCGACGCCGGTGACCCCGCCGAACTCGCGCACCGCCACGCCGCGGCAGGCGCGGACGAGATCGTACTACTCGACATCACCGCGACACACGAAGGCCGCGGAACGCTTCTCGACACCGTAAAACGCACCGCAGACAAACTCTTCATCCCCTTCACAGTAGGCGGCGGCATCCGCAGCGCAGAAGACGCGGAACAGGTCTTCCTTGCAGGCGCAGACAAGGTCAGCATCAACAGCTCCGCGATCGCGCGCCCCGAGCTCATCGGCGAAATCGGCAGTAGCTTCGGCGCACAAGCCGTCATCGTCGCCATCGACGCCAAGCGTGCCGCGGACTCATCCGATCCTGTGGGCGACGCCGAAGTGTACGTAAGCGGCGGCCGCAAAAACACGGGCTTGAAAGTAGTTGATTGGGCCATTGAAGCCGAGCAGCGTGGCGCAGGCGAAATCCTGCTCACCAGCATGGACTCTGACGGCCGACGCACCGGTTTCGACGACGAACTCACCGCACGCGTCTCGCAGGCCGTGCAGATCCCCGTCATCGCCAGCGGCGGCGCAGGCAACGCACAGCACTTCGCCGATGTCTTCGGTCGCGGCAAAGCCGACGCAGCACTCGCCGCCAGCATCTTCCACTTCGGCATCACCGATAGCTGGGCACTCAAACGCGAACTGCAACAACACGGCGTCCCAGTCCGCCTGTAAACAAAAACCAACTCTAAGACCAACAGGGCCGATCAGCGAGAGTTGATCGGCCCATCATCGGCACACCAAACACCGGCACGCCATCCTTCCAAACAAATCGTTGCGCCCGCACCGCACGATTCCGCGACGTTGGATCATCCGTAGCCTTCGCCGCATACAGCAACCACCAACCACCAGCATCCTGCGCAAACGTGCCACGCCCCGGCCCATAAATCCCATTCGCAGGATTCGCCTCAAACACCGGCTCCTTCGTCTTCACCCAGTTCGCACGCACCAACGGATCGCCTCCACGAAACGTCAGCAAGCCCAGGCAATACCGCGGCGAAGCCGTATCGCTCCCCGAATACACAACAAACGTTTTACCTGCGTGATACAGCGCCGTAGGCCCTTCATTCACGGGATAATTCTTCGTCGTCCCCGCACCACGCTCCCACGGATACTCCGGCTCCGCAATCAAAGCCTTCTCACCCACAGGCTGCAACGGCGACGACAGCTTCGTCATCCAGATCGCATTCTCACCGCGATCCACCGTCACATACATCAGGTACGGCACGCCCTTCACCATCAACAACGACGGATCAATCGAAGGTCTTCCCAGCTCCAGCGCTCCATGAAACGTGTAACTGCCAAACACATCCTTCGCGTCAGAAGACAATACATAAATCGCATGGCCGCCCTTGTTCATGCGAGCCGTAAAGTAGATCCACCACTTGCCCTGCATCTGCCACAGCGTCGGCGACCACACCTGATCCATTCCCTCAGGAGCAGTGAACACCACCTTGCTCTCCTGCGCCGCAGTAGGCACCGTAGCGCCGCTCCAAAGCGTAATGTTGTTGCCCGTCGTCGCCAGCAACACATACTTGCCCTGCACCGGATGCAGCGTAATGAATGGGTCCGCATGATCCAGTAGTGGATTCGTCTGCGCCACCGCAACACCCGCACTCAAAACACACAACACCAACGCACGAAGAAGTTTCATCCGCCAATTCCAAGCCAACATGCACGCCCGGTCAAGCGCCAATACACTAACCCATAGCCAGACGTTGCAACATCCACTAACAAAAATGTGGTATCCCAATCAGCTTGTGACCTATCGGACACTTGAGCATCAAAGAACCCATGTCACACACCACCGCCGAAGAACATCGCTTAGAAGAAAATCGGACCCGCCAAAAAAACTGGCAGCGCTGGGGCACTTACCTTCCGGAACGCCAGTGGGGCACCGTGCGCGAAGACTACTCCGCCGATGGCAATGTGTGGACCAGCTTTCCCTACGAGATGGCGCAGTACCGCGCCTATCGCTGGGGTGAGGACGGTCTTCTCGGATGGACTGACCGTCAATGCCGCGTCTGCTTCTCGACCGCGCTGTGGAACGGCCAGGACTCACACCTGAAGGAGCGCCTCTTCGGCCTCGGCAACCAGGAAGGCAATCACGGCGAAGACGTCAAAGAGCAGTTTTACTATCTCGACGCCACCCCCACGCACAGCTACTGCAAGGCGCTCTACAAGTATCCGCAACGTGCCTTCCCGTACCAGCAACTTCGCGAAGAGAACAAGCGTCGTGGCTATAACGACCTTGAGTACGAACTGCTCGACACCGGCATCTTCGACGAGAGCCGTTACTTCGACATCCTCATCGAGTACGCCAAGGCTGACGATGAAGACACGCTCATCCGCATCACCGCATCCAATCGCGGCCCTGACGCTGCACCGCTCTACATGCTGCCAACGTTGACCCTTCGCAACAACTGGTCATGGCGCAATCTTGAAGCCACCGGCAAAACGCGCCCCATCATTCGCAAGCGCGCAGAGACAGGCGTCCGCGCCGTCCACAAGATGCTGGGGACATATAACTTTTACGCGCTCACCGGCAGCCAACTCACACCCGCTGAGCTGCTCTTCACGGAGAACGACACCAACTTCTTCCGCCTCGATCCCAACTACAAGGGCGAGCCGCATTACAGCAAAGACGGCTTCGATCGTTTCATCGTCCACGGTGACGCCAACGCTGTGAAACACACAGAGGGCACACGCTGCGCGCTGCTCTTCAAAGACACCATCCCCGCAGGTGAAAGCCGCAACGTCTACCTGCGCCTTGTCCGCCTGCCCACAGCAGACATGCCGCACCCACCGCGAATTGAAGCCGAACAGGCCGCAGCCATCTTCGACCAGCGCATCGCAGAAGCAAACGATTTTTATGGAACACACATTCCGCTCCAGGCCACCAAGGAAGAGCGCAACGTCTCGCGCCAGGCATACGCGGGACTGCTGTGGTGCAAGCAGTTTTATTACTTCATCGCGCAGCAGTGGATGAGCGGTGACTCCACACAAGTCGCGCCACCGCCACGCAGTAAAAAGTCTGCGGAGTGGCGGCACCTCTTCTGCCGCGACGTTCTCTCCATGCCCGACAAGTGGGAGTACCCATGGTTCGCCGCATGGGACACCGCATTCCACATGATTCCCATGGCGCAGATCGATCCGGAGTTCGCAAAGAACCAACTGTTGCTCCTGCTGCGCGAGTGGTACATGCACCCCAACGGGCAAATGCCCGCATACGAGTTCGCATTCGGCGACGTCAATCCGCCCGTGCATGCATGGGCCGTATGGCACGTCTATCGCCTCGGCATTGATAAGAACAACGAAGGCGACATTGAGTTCCTCGAACGCGCGTTCCAAAAGCTGTTGCTCAACTTCACTTGGTGGGTCAATCGCAACGACCAGTCCGGCCGCAACCTCTTCGGCGGTGGCTTCCTCGGCCTCGACAACATCGGCGTCTTCGACCGTTCCATCCCGCTGCCACAGGACACCCTCCTGCACCAGGCCGATGGCACAGCATGGATGGGTCTCTACTGCTCCGTCATGCTCACCATGGCGCTCGAACTTGCGCACCGCCGCTCCACCGCATACGAAGACATTGCAAACAAGTTCTTCGAGCACTACATCTCCATCATCGATGCCATCAACTCCAGCAGCGGCAACGGCCTGTGGGATGAGGAAGAAGGCTTCTACTTCGACCGCCTCGAAAGAACCGACGGCAGCAACTCCACCGCACTCAAGGCACGCAGCCTCGTCGGCATCGCACCGCTCTACGCCGTTTGCATCCTGAAGAAAGGCACCGTCAAAGGCCTGAACGATTTCAAAAAGCGCCTCGACTGGTTCCTCGACTACAAGACCGAACTCAAGAACTTCGTGACCACCGCGAAGAGCGGCAATCCTGAAATCGACAACTCGCGCTGGATCGCCATCGCTCCGCGCGACCGCATGGAACGCATCCTCCGCCGCGTCTTCGACGAGTCAGAATTCCTTTCGCCACACGGCATCCGTGGCCTTTCGCGTCATCACCTCGAACATCCCTTCGAGACGGAAATCCACGGCCAACGCTTCACCGTACGCTACGTTCCCGCGGAGGGCGACAGCGGCATGTTCGGCGGCAACAGCAACTGGCGCGGCCCCGTATGGTTCCCCATGAACATGCTGCTCATCACCGCGCTCGAGCGTTATTACCTCGTCTACGGCGACAGCTTCACCATGGAATACCCCACCGGCAGCGGCGAACAAAAGACCTTCGTAGAAATCTCGGAGGACATCTCCCGCCGCATGGTGAATCTCTTCCTTCCGGACAAGGATGGCTATCGCCCCAGCCACGGTCGCGAACATCGTTACGCTGACGATCCCCACTGGAAGAACCTCATTCTGTTCAGCGAGTACTTCGACGGCGACACAGGCCGCGGCGTCGGAGCATCGCACCAGACCGGCTGGACCGCGCTCGCCGCCACGCTCATCCACGGCCTGTACACACGCCGAGCCCTACGGAACCGCGCCCAATAGTGGCGGTCACCACCGCAAAGCTGCGACACTAGAAGAGTCATGCTCATTCCATCTATCGACCTCATGAACGGACAGATCGTCCAGCTTGTCCAGGGTGAAAAACTCAAGCTCGCCTTTGACGACTTCGATTACTGGATCGACCGCTTCTCCAAGTACCCGCTCGTGCAACTGATCGACCTCGACGCCGCCATGCGCCAGGGCGACAACCGCGCACTCATCCAGCAGTTCACATCGAAGCTCATCTGCCAGGTGGGCGGCGGCCTTCGCACCGCAGAAGACGGCCAGCGCATGCTCGACCTTGGCGCCAAGCGCGTCATCTACGGCTCCACGCTCTTCGGTGGCGACAACGAGGCCGACCGCAAGCGCCACCCCGTAATGAACCTCAACTTCGCAGAGTCGCTCAACAAGACACTCGGCGAAGATCAGCTCGTCTTCTCCGTCGACACCAAGCACGGCAAGGTCGCAGTGAAGGGCTGGAAGGAAAGCGTCGACCTCACACCCGAGGAAGCCGTCACGTGGCTTGAGAACGACTGCACCGCCTTCCTCTACACGCACGTCGACACCGAAGGCACCATGTCCGGCTTCCCCATGGACATCGCCGGCATTCTGCGCGCCTGCACAGCAAAGCAGTTGATCGTCGCCGGTGGCATCAAGGAAAAGAAGGAAGTCGACGACCTCGACGCCATGGGCGTGGACGCCGTAGCAGGCATGGCCGTCTACAGCGGAGCCATGGAAGCTTAGTCGCACGCACCTGCTCCGCCGCGGTTGACACATCCGTGCGGAGCAGGTGCAATCCTGCCATGCGTTTTTCCGCGTGGATGACCGCCGCGTTTCTCGTCACAGCAACGTTGCATGGTCAGCAGACCACACCGGTCACACGCAACGACCTGCCGCCCAGCACCGTTCTCTCCGATTCTCTTACCCTCTTTGATCGCATCCGTTCCGACATGGCGAACTGGTCTGAGGTGGAACTCGCCGCGTTCCAGACCACGGTGGTCCAAGCCAAAGACGACTGCAACCGCATTGAACACACCGCGCACGAAGGCGATGAAGAACTCGCTCTCGCACGCCTCTGCGCTCTTGGTCGCGACTGGGATGGCACATACTCCGCGGCACGCTGGTACACACGCAGAGAGGCTTTGCCTGCGAACTCGCAACATCTCGTCGCAGGCTTCGCTCTGCTGCTGCAGGCCGACCTGAATCTGCAACAGGTCGCCCGCGCCATCGACGAACTTCAGGAGATGCACAAGCGCCTCCCCTACACCGCAGAGACGGACGGCATCTTCACCTACGCCATCAACGCGTTGGAAATCATGCGCCCCGAACAGGGCATCACCGCAGCCATGCTTCGCCAGCCCGACCTGCTCACCGCAGTGGCCGGAAAGAACACCACGCTCACTCCCGGCATCAGCGAAGCAGAAGCATGGCACACGCTCGCGCTTCTGCACGCTGCCGGTCGCAAGGATGAAGAGCAAACGCAAAAATCACTACTACTGGAAAGCATCGCGCAGAGGTCCGCACCGCTATCCACAACGGATCAGTACACCGCACAACGCGCACGCACTCGTTACGAATGGCTCTCGCAAACAGCACCTGCGTTTGCCATCACGCGCGGCACGTATCCACCCATGCCGCATCGCCCACCATCCAGCACCAAGTCCACGCTACTGGTGATCGAAAACGCCACTGCAGCAGACGTTCCCGCGCTCTCGCTTGCGGTTGACTCACTCCGCACCCGTCTCGCTCCGGGGCAACAGGCATCCCTGGTCTTGATCGGAACGCCGCCCCTAACAAGCGCAAAACGAGACCCGCACGAACCAGTCATCCACGCGCAGTACACATCCGCGCCACTGCTGGAGAACTTCGCTACCGACGGCGGTTCCTTATTTGTTTTTTTGGATAGCGCAAACCGCGTCACATGGTTCGGCACCGGCACACCGGCCTGGCTCAACCCGCAGCAGCAGGCGGAGATACTTCTACAGAAAGCGTCCGCACCCTAAGGCGAGCAACTTACCGGCGACGTCCCAGATTCTCCAGCGTCTTGATCAACTTGTCCGGATGAATTGGCTTCGCTTCCAGCGCAAACGGCAGGTTACGGTTTTCGATCAACTGGCTGGTACCTGCCTGTCCCGAGAACAGTAACACCCGCACTTCGGGCAGCATCTCCTGCACCGCTACGGCCAGTTCAATGCCATTCGTGCCCGGCATCATCACGTCAGACAGCAGGAAGTCTGGCAGAAAGCTTTCAGCCAGCTTCATCGCGTCGTTCGCGGAGTACGCACCAAACGCGTCATAGCCATGGATATTCAGGATCTGCACCACGGTATCCACGATCAACCGTTCGTCATCCACCACCAGTACACGCCGTCTGCGCGGAGCGGAACGTTCACCAAATTGTGCAACCGCATCATGCGGCGGCGGGGGAAACGCCGAATCGCCCTGAAGGCGAAGGGTACTCATGCATTGCCTCTCTCACCGGCCACAGTCGTCTGCGTCAAGCCATTCTCATACGGCAGAAAAATGTGGAACGTGGTGCCATGATCTTCGGAATCTGTCTTGCTGGTCACAGCAATACTACCGCGGTGATCCTCCACAAACTGCCGCGAGAGCCACAATCCTATACCGGTACCACGCTGTTCCTTCGTCGTGAAGAACGGCTCGAAGATCTTTTCCAACAATTCCGAAGAAATACCCGTGCCCGTGTCTGCCATCTGCACGCGCACACCATGCGCAGGCGACACACCCTCAGGCCCAACCGTGACTGAAAGATCGCCGCCCTCCGGCATGGCATCAATCGCATTCGCCACCAGGTTTGAGAACAACTGCGTCAATTCGCCCTTGCGCATCATCAGCGGCTGCGCCGGATGATAGTCACGATGCACGTCAATGCCGCTGTAGGCCAGCTTCGCACCGTATACCGTCAGAACTTCATCCAGCAGAACGCTCACCGGAAAATCCACCGGCACGGCCGTCTCCCGGAAATACCCCAGCGTCTGCCGCGCAATCAGCGACACGCGCTCAATCTCCTGCTCCGCCAGCCGCAGATACTCGCGTACCTGTTCATTCACGGTAGGACTCAACCGTGCCAGGTAGATCAGGTTCACCACAGCTTCCAGGGGATTGTTGATCTCGTGCGCGATCGTTGCAGCCATGCGCCCCGTGGCGACAATCTTTTCCGTCTCCACCAGCCGTCGCTCAAATTCCTGCCGCTCAGAGATGTCCCGAGCAATCTTCGAAGCGCCCACCACCTGGCCACTTGCATCCCGTACCGGCGAAATCGTCAGCGACAGCGACAGTAGCTTGCCAGACTTCGCGACGCGCGTCGTCTCAAAGTGCTCCACGCGTTCGCCCTTCCGCAACCGGGCAATGATGGTCTTTTCTTCATCCTGAAGATCCGGGGGAATCAACGTCAGGATGGACTTGCCTACAATTTCCTCTGGGGTGTAGCCGAAGATGCGTTGTGCGGCGGCGTTCCAACTTGTAATGGTGCCGTCCAGATCTTTGCTGATAATGGCGTCGTCCGACGACTCCACAATCGCCGCCAGCAACGAATTCGCCTGCGCCGCATCACCCGGCATCGGATGGCCGGAAGACTTCTCTCTTCGTTCGTTGTCCTGCGTCACTACTTAGACCTGGCGGTCACAAAGTACACCTTGGACCGCATCTTCCCCGGGGAAAAACTTATGAGCGTTTCCACCTAAGATAGCGCTAACGCAAAAAAGGATGCACTACCTTTTCAGACCAGCTATCAGTTATTCGGTGTTTGAATCCGCCATTGCGTAGTAGCCCTTGCGTGCCTGGATCTTCACATCCTTACCGCACGAGATGGCAATGTTTCGGAAGGTCCCGTCGAACTTCTGGTTCTTCGGTGTATAGCTGATCAGGTACTGCGTCCGCAGTTCATCACTGATCTGCGCAAAGGCATCATCCAGCTTCTTACCGTTGTGTCCCACGTTGATCACGCGACCACCGGTTTCCTTGGTCAACTTGTCCATGTCGCCTGCAGGATTGCCCACCGAATACATCGGCCCGCCCATACCAAAGCCAAACCCGCCGGAATCGCTGATCAGGATCACATAGATAATCGTGTTCGCCTTCTGCGCCGCTTCAATGGCTTCCTTCAACTTCACCTGGCTGCCCTGATCACCGCCATCGGTCAACATCACAATGACCTTGCGCCCAGCTTCATCGTGAAGCTTCTCGTGCGTCGCCAGGTACACGGCGTCATACAGCAGCGTGCCCTTCGGCGTGCTGTTGCCCGTGACAGACCCGGTGCCAGCCCCCGTATTGATCTGCGCCTTGTTCATCGCCCTGCGTAGAGCAGCCGGACTGTTCGTGTAGTCCGCCAGCAGGTCTACGTTGATGTCGAACGAAATCAGAAACGCCTCATCCTTCGGCGTCAGCACATCCTTCAGAAACGTTGCGCCGCTCTCCTGTTCCAGTGGCAACACATTCTGCTGCGATCCGCTCGTGTCCAGCAAAATGCCGATCGTCAGCGGCAGCTTCTTTTCCTGCGTGAAATTCTTGATCACCTGCGGATCGTTGTTCTCGCTCAGCGAGCAATCATCCTTGTGCAGCCCGGTCAGGAACCCGCCCTTATCGCGCGCGGAGAAGTAGGTGTTCACCAGGTTCACCTGAACCTTCAGCGTTTGCCCATCGGCAACCACTTCTTCCTGCTTCGGAGCCGAGCTCGCCGGTGGTGGCCCCATGGGCGAAGGAGCATCCTGCGCCCATGCAGAGGCGGCAAGCGACATCACGGCAGCTAAGGCGAGAGCAGAAAAGCGCATACGAAGTATTGGACGGTACACCACGCCCTGAAGTCTACGACAACGATGCAGCCCTCCATTGCGTCCAACAGAAAGGAACCGCCAGATTCCGCCGCCAAACCCTCGGCTGATACTCTTGGTGGGACAGTTGCGTTCGAATTGAAGGAGTTTTGTCTTGGTAAAGCTTGGATTGGCAGCGGTGTTGGCAACAGGTCTGGCGGCGGGTCTGGTTACGGTAGCAGGCGCACAGGCGGGTCAGCAGCAGGCAATCCCCGACGGCCCGCGTCCCAACGTCATTCCTGAAGCCGCTGGCGTTACACCCGGTAAGGGCATTACCACCAGCACCAGCACTGACGACGGTGGCAACGGCGGCGTGGTTCCCGGTTCGTCGCTTCCGAGCTCACAGCATAAGAACGAAGTCCCCGAAGCCGACCAGGCCGCTCCGGACATCAAGGCCGAACTCGGCCCCGGTGGTCGCGTCCAGACCATCCATGCAAACGTCAACTTCGTCCAGATTCCCTTCACGGTGAAGGACAAGTCCGGCAAGCTGGTTCCCGCAATCGATTGGCGCGAGATCCGCGTCTACGAAAACGGCATCCGCCAGCAACTCCAATACTTCGCCAGCGATCCTTTCCCGCTATCAATTGCCTTCGTCGTCGACCAGTCACTGCCTTTTGACGTGATGCAGCGAGTCAACGACGCCCTCGGGGCTGTCAAGGGAGCCTTCACGCCCTACGACGAAATGGCAATCTTCACCTACAACAACAGCACCAAGATGGTCACCGAGTACACCGGCGCGCAAAGCAACCGCGCCCTCGCCGCCATCGACCGTGCCAAGTCCACCGGCCGCGAAGCCTACCTCGCTTCGCCCATGGGCCCGCTGTCCCAGACCACCAACATCAACGGCCACCAGTTCGACCCCAACACCGCACCGGTGCGCAACTCCGCATCCACCTTCCAGGCGCCGCCCAAGGAACAGCACCCGCTCAACGACGCCATCTTTGAAGCCGCCAAGTCCCTCGCCAAGCGTCCCGGCGAGCGCCGCCGCATCATCTATGTCGTCAGCGACGGCAAGGAGTACGGCTCCAAAACCAAGTTCAAGGACGTAGTTCAGTTCCTGCAGACCAACAAGATCGCGATCTACTCCACGGTCGTCGGCGACTCCGCCACCCCCTATGTTGGCTGGCTCGACAAGTACCACATCCCCTACACAATGCGTGAAAACGTCCTGCCACAGTACGCTACGGCAACAGGCGGCGAAGCCGTCTCGCAGTGGAGCCGCAAGGGCATTGAGGAAAGCTTCGCCAAGGTTGCCGAAGACATCCGTCTGCAATACACCGTCGGCTACTACTCCCACGAGGCCATCACCGACGGCAAATTCCGCACCGTGGAAGTCCGCGTAACGCGCCCCGACCTCAATATCGTCGCCAAGAAGGGCTATTACCCCACCGCAGAAAACATGATGCGAACCGGCGGCACCACCACCACTCCGCAGAAATAACGAATCGGGAAAGCAACAAAACAATTCAGAACATACGATGGCGGATTCTCTCAGGAGAATCCGCCATCATCATTCCGCGAAGACAACAGCGGTCAAACTCCTCCAGCACAGCAAAAAGCCATCAGGAACCCATAAGGAAGCCCAGAGGGTAACATCAAGTATGACCTTCCTAGGGGCAAATGCGGCCTTCGGACTGCTTGCCGCAGCCCTGTGGGGTGGTGGCGATTTCGCCGGCTCCATCGCCGTTCGCCGCGCGGGCAGCACCGTCCGCGGAGCACTGTTGGTCGTCTTCATCGGCCATCTCGTCAGCCTCGCCGTCGTCGCCACCCTGGCCACTTTGCAGGGCAACCCCTTCCCCACCGGCACAACCCTATGGTGGGGTATCGGTGGCGGAGTCATCGCATCCGTCTCGCTGGTGGCCTTTTACATCGCGCTGTCCACTGGTCACATGGGCTCGGCAGCCGCCGTCAGCGGACTCCTCTGCGCCATCGTCCCCGCCGTTGTCTCCGCCTTTCTCGACGGCGCACCCGGCTTGCCACGCCTCGTCGGCTTCCTCCTCGCCGGTGCAGCCATCTGGATGATCGCAACCACCAGCGATCCCACACACACCGCCTCCCGCCAGGCGATGGTGCTTTCCATCCTCGGCGGCATCGGGTTCGGCATGTACTTCGTGGCCCTGAAGTTCGCAGGGCAATCGGGCGTTCTGTGGGGCATGGCGTCGGCCCGCATCGGCTCATCCACCACCGCACTGGCCATCTCGCTCTTGCTTCTGGCAGTCGGATTCCGCGAAAAGGGCCATCCCGATCCACGCCATCGCAAGACGCTGCTTTACATCCTCGGAGGATCGCTGCTCGACACCGGTGGCAACCTCAGCTACCTGGCCGCCACCCGCGCCGGACGCCTCGACGTAGCAGCAGTTCTCGCCTCCATCTACCCCGCAGGAACCATCCTGCTTGCAGCCTGGCTGCTACACGAGAAAACGTCCCGTCGCCAGCGCATCGGCATGCTCCTCGCCCTGCCCGCCGTCGCGCTGATTACGATCTAGCGTCGCGAAACAGAGCCAATATCCGACAGAAAGACACAGAAGCTGCCGCAGTTTCATCGTGGGATATTCGCTCACGGAAACGGCACTCAGAAAACTCAAGAGAGAGCCGCTCAAAAGATAAGATGGTTGGTATGAGTTTTCAGAAAGCCCCCGTGCTGGTAACAGGTGGCGCGGGTTTTATCGGTGCCAACTTTGTACTCGACTGGTTCGAAACCGTTGGAACACCTCTCGTCAATCTCGACAAGCTGACGTATGCCGGTAATCCGCTGACTCTTGAGTCGTTGAAGGACAATCCCAACTACACGTTCGTTCACGGCGATATCTGCGATGCCGACCTGTTGAAACGCCTCTTTGGGGAGCATCGTTTTCAAGCCGTCATTCACTTCGCTGCTGAAAGCCACGTCGATCGTTCGATTCTTGGCCCAAAAGTATTCTTTGACACCAATATCGGTGGCACACATCAGCTCCTGAACGCGGCGCGCGAATTTTACGAAACGCTCACCGGCGAAGAGCGTTCCGCATTCCGCTTCCATCACATCTCGACCGATGAGGTATACGGGACGCTGCAACCCAATGACCCGGCATTCTCAGAGACCACGCAGTACGCTCCAAACAGCCCCTACGCTGCGTCCAAAGCAGCGAGTGATCATCTCGTTCGTGCATGGCATCACACCTACGGCCTCCCGACGACAATCACCAATTGCTCGAACAACTACGGGCCTTACCACTTCCCGGAAAAGCTGATTCCGCTGATCCTGCTGAACGCGATGGCAGGCAAGCCCCTGCCTGTCTATGGCGATGGCCTGCAGGTTCGCGACTGGCTCTTCGTAAAGGATCATTGCTCCGCCATTCGCGCAGTACTGGAACGCGGCAAGCCGGGTGAAACCTACAACGTCGGCGGCTGCAACCAACGCGCCAATATCGACGTGGTGAAGACCATCTGTGCGTTGCTCGACGAACTCTTACCCGATTCGCAGAACGTCCCGCACAGCAAGCTGATCACACACGTGCAGGACCGCCCAGGACATGATCGTCGCTACGCGATCGACGCGACAAAGATCGAAACGGAACTCGGTTGGAAGCCCGCAGAAAGTTTTGAAAGTGGCCTCCGAAAGACGGTAGAGTGGTACCTCGCAAATCAGGACTGGGTCCATGGCGTGACGAGCGGCGACTACAGAAAGTGGATCGAGCAGAACTACTCCGCTCGTGAGGTACAGAAGTGAAAGGCATCATTCTCGCTGGGGGTTCTGGGACGCGTCTCCACCCCGTAACGCTGCCAGTCTCCAAGCAGCTACTTCCGATTTACGACAAGCCGATGGTTTACTATCCGCTGTCGACCCTCATGCTCGCGGGCATTCGCGAGATCCTGTTGATCTCGACGCCCATGGACACACCTCGTTTCGAGCACCTTCTTGGTGACGGTTCGCAATGGGGCATCTCCATTCAATATGCTGTGCAGCCTTCGCCAGACGGTCTCGCGCAGGCATTCCTTATCGGTCGCGAGTTTCTTGATGGAGATAGCTGCTGCCTCGTTCTCGGCGACAATCTCTTCTTCGGTCACGATATACAGCCGACTCTGATGGAAGCCTCCAAGCGCCAGCAAGGCGCCACGGTATTCGCGTACCCGGTCAGCGACCCTGAGCGTTATGGTGTCGTTGAGTTCGACAATCAACGACGCGCCATCTCTCTCGAAGAAAAACCGGAACATCCGAAATCCAACTACGCTGTCACCGGACTCTACTTCTACGATTCCCAGATCATCGAGGCAGCGGAGAGTGTGAAGCCCTCGCCTCGCGGCGAACTTGAGATCACCGATGTTAATTGCTGGTATCTCGAAAAGGGTCAGCTCCAGGTTGAAATCCTGGGCCGTGGCATCGCATGGCTCGATACCGGAACGCACGATTCCCTCCTGGAAGCTTCAAACTTCATCCACGCAATCGAACGTCGCCAGGGCCTCAAGATCGCATGCCCGGAAGAGATTGCGTGGCGTAAAAAATGGATCACCAGCGAGCAACTGGACGCACTGGCTCAGAAGATCGGCAAAAGTTCGTATGCCGTCTATCTCCGTCGCATCCTGAAAGAGCGGTTCTACTAGGTGACCTCTGCTGCACCCATTCTTGTCACAGGCGCGTCCGGTCAGGTAGGCGGCGAGGTCGTCAGCCTCCTCCGTCTCCGCAATCAATCAATCCTCGCGCCAACCAGCACAGAGATGAACCTTGCATCACCCGATGCGATCCGCGCGTATGTGCGCAAGCATCGGCCAGCGTGGATCATCAACGCCGCGGCGTACACCGCAGTCGACAAAGCCGAATCGGAAGTCGAACTCGCGGAGGCCATCAACGCAGTCGCGCCGGGCGTTCTCGGCGAAGAAGCTGCAATCCTGCATATCCCGGTGATCCATTTTTCAACGGATTATGTCTTCGCCGGCGACGGCCTGAAACCGTGGGTAGAGACGGATGCAACCGGCCCATTGAGCACGTACGGGCGCACAAAACTGGAAGGCGAACAGGCCCTCGCAAACAGCGGCGCTGCGTACATGATCTTTCGAACAAGCTGGGTCTATGGCGCAACCGGCAAGAACTTCTTCCGCACCATCCTGCGTGTGGCCCGCGAACGAGAATCTATGAGCATCGTCGCTGACCAGTTTGGCGCTCCCACATGGGCACGCGACCTGGCGCGACTGGCGCTATTCGTCATCGACAAAGCAGGTTCAAACGCAGAAGACGCTGTGCGTCACCTGGGCGGTCACTATCACGCTTGCAACGGTGGAGAGACAACCTGGTTTGGCTTCGCCGAAGAAATACTTCGACAGGCTGCGCACTACGAACCGAACGTGAAGTTCGCAACACTGCATCCGGTGCCAACCGAAGCGTATCCGACCCCCGCAAAGCGTCCAGCGAACTCGCGCATGAACTGTTCCCTGCTGGCGACAAAACTCGCCTTCCAGATGCCCGATTGGCGCGAGTCACTCGCTCAGGTCATCTCGGAATACGATCAGCTACGCGTGACGGGTTCCTTGTAGGCAATCGGCAATTCAGCATCTTTCAACAGCGGGGCCGCAACATCACGCGCGGAGAGCTGTGGCTCAAAACCATCAATCGGCCACTCAATCCCGAGCGTAGGATCATCCCAGCGCACGGCACGCTCCATCTTGGAGTCATACAGGTTCGTGACCTTGTACATCACGCTCGCGGATTCAGATAGAACCACGAACCCGTGTCCGAACCCTTCAGGGATCCAGAGATACTCAATCACTTCACCCGTCAGATGGAATCCCGCCCACTGACCGAACTGTGGCGATCCCGGCCGCAGATCCACAGCCACATCCCAGATGTGGCCAGAAGCGGCACGAACCAGCTTGCCCTGCTCGTTGCCCAGTTGAAAGTGCAATCCGCGTAGAACACCGTGTCGCGAATACGATTGATTATCCTGGACAAAGCGGGTTGGCAGGCCATGCTCCGCAAAAGTGCGCGTACTGAAAATTTCGGCAAACCAGCCGCGGTCGTCTCCGTGAACGTCCGGGCGTACCAACTTCACTTCAGACAACGGAGTATCGAAAACCTGCACGAATGAGAGCTCCCAAAAGATCGAAGGGCAGTCAAGATTGCATAAACCAGCAAACGCGCGCTGGTAGCAACGATCTGGAGAAGCCCACCTTCGCCTTTATTTTACTACCCTAGCTCTAACGTGGCATTGACGATGACTTCAAAGCAGCAACAGCTCCGCTGATCTCACTACAGACTTCACCTATCTCCCAGAAAGCAATGGGCTTATTTTGTGGGAACCATCTCGATCAAAAGAAATTAAGGCTGAGAAGCTCCAGCGGGAGCAGGCCCTCCAGCCGCCGCCGGCGCAGTGGCAACAGGGGTATTCTTCCCATGCTCCGGATCATATTCATGCTTCACCATCCACTGCTTAAACACGGCCGTTGGCTCCGAACCCATTCGCCCATCGTGCATGAAATACGAAAAGTCCTTCATCTCCACCTTGAATCTGCAGGTGTCATAGCTGCCCGGTTTCCCGAACTGCGGTAGCAACACTACCAGCTCCTGGTTCGGCTTCTTCCACTTCGCCGGAAACGTCTCGTACCCCGACGACACCTGCAACCGCTTATCGCACTCAAACTGAAAGTCCATTCCCTGCGGTTCGCCATTTTCAAACAGATTCGCGCGGCCTTCGCCCTTCGACTCTTCTGCTTGCCGATTTTGGTAGAACGTCGTCTGGTTGCGCCCAAAGATATGCAAACGCAACGGATAATCGGCAGGGTTATGGCTCTCGGCACACGCGAGAACGGGAACAACCACAAGGCTGGCAGCAAGCAAGGCACGCGAAACAACAGTCATGGGAAAAGTCCAGGAGCAGCAGAAGTAGCCGCAGTATAGCCACCACCTCGCTTTACCTCGCGACGTCATCTCACGACACTGGTGACCGTTTCAATCGAACAGTGGATGTCTTCTCGCTACTCCTCAGCCCGGACATCACCTGCTCAAATACCCCACCCACATACTGCTCCGTGATAGGACCAGTCCCCATTTGCAGCCGGTAATAAATCGGCGCATAAAGCATGTCAATGGCAGCGTCGATATCGATGTCGGCCCGGAGATCCCCTTGCTGAATCGCTTCCTCGAGCACCTCACGAGCCATACGCCGCCTCGGCATAATCCACCGCTCCCGAAAAGCTTCCGCAAGTTCTGGATCAAACTGCGCCTCGCCCAGCAACGATTTAATGAGTACCCCATACTTGCTCCGAAAAGCTTTCGACTGGGCCTCCATCTGCATCCGGATGCGGTCCACCGCACGAGGTGCACGCGGAAATCCGGTTCCCGGCCCCACCTCAGCCAGAAAGGCATCCATCACAACTGCCGCTTTATTGGGCCACCGGCGATAGATCGTAGCTTTGCCCACGCCAGCCTTGGCGGCAATCACATCCACGCCAAGCGCCCGAAATCCAACCTCAAATACCTCTTCCAGAGCCGCTTTCAGGATCGCCTGATGCGCTTCATCGCTCCTCGGCCTTCCGCGGCGAGACACTGTTTCTGTGGAAGTAGACAAGATTTTCTCCATCGAAAATTTTCCTGCATCCATTACGGAACCAAATGTATCGTATATCCCAAAGGAATAACGAGACAATATGTTTCGTTATAGGAGGATGTGATGAATGGCAAAGTATGGCTCGTTACGGGTGCTTCCCGCGGATTAGGTGCAGAAATCGCAAAAGCGATCCTGGCAGCAGGCGACACCCTCGTCGCCACAGCTCGCAAGACCGAAGCGTTGGACTATCTCGGAGCACCGGAAAATCTTCTGAAAGTAGCCCTCGACGTCACGAATGAAGAGCAGGTTAAAGCCGCCGTCAGCAAAGCACTAGCGAAGTTCGGTCGGATCGATGTACTCGTGAACAACGCTGGCTATGGTCTGCTCGGCGCGGTTGAAGAAAGCAGTGCTGAAGAAGTGGAAGGCGTCTATCGCACGAACGTCTTCGGTTTGTTGAACGTAGTCCGCGCCGTGCTGCCAGGCATGCGCGCACGCCATGCCGGACACATCATGAACATTTCATCCATCGGTGGCTACGCAGGCTTTCAAGGCTGGGGTATTTACGGTTCAACGAAGTTCGCGTTGGAAGGCATCTCAGAGGCGATGCACGCCGAACTAAAGCCACTGGGCATCCACGTCACCGTCGTAGAGCCAGGATTCTTCCGCACAAATTTTCTCGATGCCAGCTCTTTGATCGAAACCAAAACTCGAATCAGCGATTACGCCGAAACCGTCGGACAGATGCGCGACTTTGCAGGTGGACACAACGGACAACAACCCGGCGACCCGGCAAAGCTAGCGCAAGCACTCCTAACGCTTGCCAACATGAACGAGCCGCCCGTTCGCATGCCATTGGGAAGCGATACCCTCGCACGCATTGAGAAAAAGAACGCCTTCGTCACAGAACAAACGGCACTCTACAAAGACCTTTCCCTATCCACAGACTTCTGATCGATCACTGATCGCACCAACAGAATCGCGGGCCTGCTTCGCTATCGATTCGCAGGCCCGCATCACGAATAAGATTCAAGCCGATACATCCGCTGCACCTGCTTCTGCGTAACGCTCGCCGGTGTCTTCCTCAACGCGACGTTGCGCAGAAAGCGGAACAGCGGATTCCCAACATGACAGATCTTCCCGATCGACCATGATGTAGACACAGTCCAATCCACCTTCTTTCGCCGCAGTTGTTCAAAACGGCTCAACGCACTTTCGTTCAACCCAAATTTCCTGAACGCCTCGGCCAACGCCAACGCGTCTTCCACCGCCATCGCTCCGCCTTGTCCAAGGTTAGGCGTAGCCGCATGCGCTGCATCGCCCACCAATCCAATGCGTCCGGAAGACCACCGCAATAGAGGCTTCAAATCACCGATGTCCGTCCGCAAAATATCTTCTGCTCGGGTACTGTCAAGCAGCGATATCCATTGCGGAAAATGAGTTCGAAACAACATCTCTGCATGAGCCTTCCTCTCACTCGCGGACGAAGGTTCACCTGCAGGTGAATCGAACGTCATGTACCAGTAGTAGTCATCCGCATTGATCTTCGAAAAACCAACACGACATCCACTCGCCCAAACCTCATACGCATCGTGCTCCGCTCCAACAGGCAATACATGTGCGCCACGTGCAATAGCGCGATACGAAGACGACCCCGAATATCGCTTCTCCCCATCCAGTCCGGCCATCGAACGAATCTGCGAATGCAATCCATCCGCTCCAATCAACACCGCTGCTGTACACGACGAACCATCAGACAGCTTCGCAACAACTCCATCACCACTTTGAATTACTGAGGACACTTCGCAATTGAAACGAACGGAGTCCTCCTGAAGCTGCTCCAACAACACACGCTGCAGCACACCACGATGCAGCGCAATCGTTTCGAAGCCATATTCATGCGCGATCTGCGACATATCCGTCACCTGAATGTCGCCAGACTTCGAATCCTGAAGCCGCAGCAACTTCACAGGCCAACCCGCTGCAACGATCTTTTCTGCAAAGCCAAGCTGCGCGAAAACCTGCATCGCATTGGCTGCCATCCAAATGCCCGCTCCCACCTCCGACAGTGCGCCTGCGCGCTCCACAATCCTCACGCGATAACCACGTTGCTGCAGAGCGATGCCCAATGCCAAACCGCCAATACCAGCACCCTGAATCAGCACATCACATTCCGTCGTCATTTCATCTTGGACTCTCACAGCATTCATGCTTCAATTCTAGTAAGAATAGCGAGCAATCACTCGCCTTTACTGCTCGCTTTCAGAAAGCCCTTGAGAGACAAATGAAAAAGACAATTCGCCCAAGAAAGACGCCCCAACAAGACCGTTCCAGGCATACAAGGCACGACATCCTCAAGGCAACTACTCACCTTTTGAATCGAAAGCCCCTCGGCGAAGTATCCACAAACCACATTGCGAAGAAGACTGGCATCAGCATCGGAACCCTATACAAGTACTACCCAAACAAAGATTCAATCCTCGCCGATCTCTCACTCAACTTCATGCAACAGGATGCAGAACTCTTCGGTCGAATCTTCGTAAACTCCGCGCGAAGCCGACAGAAGAAAGACGCTCTTGTAGAAGAACTAACCGAGGCCCTTATCTCCATCCATCGAGAAGAGTCTCAGGTCAGAGGCGTGGTCTATCAAAACCTCGAACGCTTGAACTTATTAGGATCGGCGCAGAGTGCCACACAAGAGATTCAAACAAAGGGAACAGCATCTGTTCCGGAACTCGACCCGATACGAACATGGGTCGCAATCTCAGCCATCAATGCTGCGGTTCACTCCACATCCCAACTTTCAAAAAACCTTCAGCAGTGGGACTTCGTGAACACGCTTGTTCGGAACATTCTTCAAAACCTGTTCAACCTTCAAAAGTGAGGATGAGTGATTCGCTCATACAAGCTCAATTGGACGACGGTCGCTCAATATGGTCGATCACAAGCACCTGCACAGGAGCTTTCACACGTTCCAGCTTCAAACCAAGCTGCTCTTGCACTGCCGTAAAAAGTGATGGGCCATCCTCCGCTGCTGCTGGAGTTCCATCATCCGGTGTCCAGTGCAGCGTGTAGTTATAAAAACCAGTGAGACCAGTACGGTCCACGACAGGGCTCTTCAGTTGAACAGTAAGTTCGTTGATGAACGGCTTCATCGGCTGGCCCATGCTTGTATACGAGCCATGTCCTCGTTGTCTGCCTCCGCCTTCCTTCATACCGTTCGGACCAATAGCGGGTTGAATCTCAGTAAGGCGGGATCCGTTCTTACCCACGGTCAACGCGTAGACGGAGAGATCCCTTGTCTCGTAGTGAAACTTCATACCAAAGCGATCAATCAGAATCTTTTGCAGCATGGGTGCGCGCTGGATGGGATCAACCACTTTGCGAAAAGCAGCTAGGTCCGCATCACTTACTTTTGCCTCGACGTCATATCGCTCCTGCCGCGTCCAGTCAGGAAGACCATCGATCTGATCGCTCAGAAAAATACCAAAGGCCCATTGAATGATGTTCTCCGGCGGCATGTTGGTAATGCTCAGCGCATCGCTCATCGGAGGCGAGCCTATGTCCATTCGCACAGCGCCCGTGTGGTTGGGCCTGACGGAGACCACATCGAACTCAATGGGCTTGCCATCCGTGCCCATGAGCCTTGGAGTCGCTTCAGGTCGCACACCCTGCGCACAGACCTGAGGTACCAGCAGAGTAAGAAGTCCCAAAGTTCGTGCGACCTGCAATAGTCCGCACCGCGAAAGTAGCCGCGCAATCAAACGACTGGAGCCTATCGTGCGACGTTCACGTGGCAACACCACCACGGCACCAAACAAACTGAGCAACAGAAGAAGACTGAAGCGTGCATGTACGAACGGATAGAGAAAGTCTGCCTGCGAAAGAAAGCGAAGCTCGTTATGCATCGCTCGTAGTCGCATCACCATGGAGATGAAAAGCAGGAACGCTCCTATGTTCAGCGATAGCAGCGCCACCACAGGAGTCATCTTCAGTGATCGATGCCGCAGCACTCCGTAAACGAAAACACCCATCCAAACGAACAGCATGGCAGGAAGCAAGCCAGCAGTAAGCTCAAGCACCGCTGAACCTGGCCACTGAAAGCTTCCGCGATACTGCGTAAGTAGCTGAGTTACGGCAGGTGCATAGAGCCGTTGCCACAGTGGGTACAAAGCAACGAACGCGACAGCAAACCAGAACGGCGCCAGCAATGACCGCAGACGCTGTTCACCTGTTGAAACTGTTCTGCGCAATGCCTGCCCCAGGCACCACCACCCACTTCGGCCCGCAGCGAAGAGCTCCATCAGATCGCCTGCAAAGCCCTCCGACTCTGGACCAGAAGAACTCGCTTCCACCAGCCAAAGTGCAACACGCAACATGGTCTGTTGTTTCATCGCGCACCTCTTGTCTTCGCACCATTGGCAAACGTAGGGACATCCTGCCAAAGCTGATTCAGCGACGTTCGAGTGTGGTCAATCGCACGCAGCCCCTGATCTGTCACACGCACAAAGCGCTTCGCACGTCCTCCTCGCTCTGCGCTCGGCTGGCCCATACGGCTGGCAATCAATCCCGCAGCCTCAAGCCGTTCCAGCGTCTTGTAGATGCTGGCCAGCGCCGCGCTCTTCCCCGTCAGCGACGAAATCTCGTCGCACAGTAGAACGCCGTACGCCTCTTCACCCAAACGAAGAATCGCAAGGAGAATCATCAAGTCCGGAGCATTCAAAAGAAGGTCGCTCATTTCTTCTCTTATTTAGAAGAAATGAGCAGACAACGTCAAGAACTTTATGAAAATAGCTACTCAACAAAGTTTTGGCACAACAAATTACCTGAAAAGCTCAGACAGGCGCGCTCTTCAGTCGTTTGTGACGTAAGCAAGCACTGCAGAAATCCTTGCGCAGAGGCGTTGTTCCACTTCCCTGCCGAATTCACCAAATGCAGAGCGCTCACGCCAATCCCAGTAATGGCAGAACCAACGCGCAACCATCGCTGTATGGATCTCTCCCAAATCAAGAGCAGTGCCGGTGAACTGGAAGTAAGTCATCATCGCAGAAGCAATATGCTCTTCAACATCTTCCAGGTTTGACCACATAAGCAGGGTCGAACAGACATTTCCGATGTCTACATGCACCGGATCAAGAGCAACGGCTTCGAAGTCAAGAACAGCGGAAAGTACGTCTCTGCCGTCTCCTCCAAACAACACGTTCTGCGGAGTGAAATCGCCGTGTACTATCTGCCTGGGTAGCGATTCAAAGCTGGCAAGCCTGCCCGTGAGCCACTCTGCAGCAGAACATACGATCTCTTCTTCCAATGGATCGGAAGTGAAAGGTACAAACCTTTCACACTCCATTTGAGAAATCAATCGACACGTCTTCTCGCAGACTCCAGGAGGCACCTCGAACATGCGCGTCTGTTGAAAGTCGCGCAACGCAAGATGAAATCGCGCCAATCCCTCAATCATCTTCGGATAAATACGCGGGTCATGTGCGTTGGGATGAGCACCCGGCAGGTGGCGAGTCAAACCCCAAACGTAACCGCTATCCAATACCAGCGGCTGATCATCCAACGTCCTCCCACATTCCGGAACCGAAATAGAACAGGACTGATCTTTCAGGAATCGACCAAAAGCCACCAGGAAGCGTGCCTTCTCCGCGAGGGCCGAGTATCGCTCGCTCTCAGCTTGAGATAACCAATATCCCGTTCCTATCTTCCAGGTGGCGCGGCTCACACCTTGCGTGGAAGCTACAGCCATCTCATCCAGTTCCCAGTGTCTTCTCAGAACATCTCGAACAATCTCCGCTGCAGATCGCGCGCCACTCACCATACAACTGTCCACACACCTGAAAGATTCCCGTTGCTTTGACTGGCAGAGTGGTTTGTTTGTTCCGGAGTCCAAAACAGGCCCTTCCTTTTGGAACCAGCCCATGGCTGAGAAGTTACCGAAAGCCTGTCAAGCCCTATGACCACTCAACCCGAACAAACCAAAGGAAATACAGTTGGCATGTGATTTCCTTCGGTTCTCTAAAATAGAAATAGAGCAGCGAATCACTGAAGCGGATTCGCTGCTCTAACCCCTTTAGAAAGACGATTTTGCCTCTAACTCCAATGGGCAGACGATTTTAGCGACACCAAAACCGTAAACCCAATAGAAAGACGATTTTACAAAAACAAGGGGGAGGGGGTACCCCACACCCGCCCGTCAGTCCCTAAACCGTCGGCTTCGGCGTGCGAACCCGCTTATAGAACGGCGTCGGAATCACCTTCGCCTTCACCAGACTCCCGCGAATCTCTACCGCAACCTCGTTGCCCAGCTCAGCTTCCGCAGGAGGCACAAACGCCAGTGCAATGTTCTTCTTCAGTGTCGGAGAAGGCGATCCGCTCGTCACCACGCCAAGCGGTTCACCCGCAAGCGAACGCACGGGATAACCATCGCGAGCAATACCGCGATCCACCATCTCCAGACCAACCAGCTTCTTCGCCGGAGCATTCGCACTCAGCGCCAGCAGCGTCGACTTGCCGATGAAGTCAGCATCCTTCTCCAGCTTGCAGTAACGGTTCAGACCAGCCTCAAACACGCTGATCTCGTCAGAGATCTCGTGGCCGTACAGCGCCATCGCACTCTCCAGACGCAACGTATTGCGCGCGCCCAGACCAGCGGGAACAATGCCAAACTCAGCACCCGCCTCAAACACAGCCTTCCACGCAGCCTCGCTGGTAGCCACATCGCTGGGCACATAGATCTCGAAGCCGTCTTCGCCCGTATAACCAGTGCGAGCAATCAGCACGTTGTAGAACCCCGCAACCTTGCCCCACGTAAACCAGTAGTTCTTGATCACCGACAGATCGGTGTCAGTCAGCTTCTGCAGTGTCTCCTGCGCCTTCGGTCCCTGGATGGCAATCTGCGTATACAGGTCGCTGTAGTCGTTGATGTGGACGCTCGGCATGGAGCCGATCGTCTTGCGCACCCAGTTGATGTCCTTCTCACGCGTACCGGCATTGATCACGATCAGGTAGTCGTTGTCAGACAGCTTGTGCAGGACAACGTCATCCACAAACGTGCCTTCCGGTGTCAGCATCGCCGAGTAATGCGCCTGCCCGATCTGCAGCTTGCTGGCATCGTTCATCAGGAGCTTCTGCACCGCGTCCAGCGAACCGGGTCCACGCAACTGGATGCAGCCCATGTGCGACACGTCAAACACGCCCACTGCGGTACGAACGGCATTGTGCTCGGCCACTAGGCCGCTGTACTCCACCGGCATCTCCCATCCACCAAAGTCCACCATCTTGGCCTTCAGCGACTTGTGGGTATCAAACAGTGCGGTACGGCGAAGCGATGCGGCGGAAGTTGTGTCAGCCATGAATCCTCTGGAGTGGAAATGTGGTCTAAGGTGGCAGTGCTTATGCCTGTCACACCCATCTCCGAGGATACCGCGATCCAGCCTGCAACCGAGCCAGGACACTCCACGATTCCACGTAACTACCGCATATATCGTGTCCTCTCACACCAGTGGCAGCGTATGCTGGCAGCGATGCGCCTCACTCTCCCTATACTGCTGCCGGTGATGGTTGGCGCCGCCGTAGCGCAAACGGCCGACCGTTCCGCGGCACCATCCAATCCGTCCACAACGGCTCCCGCAGCCCGCACAGATTCCTATAGCGTCCAGAACGGGGAACTCGTTGTCGCTCCGGGCCTCCGCATTCCCAACGGCAACGTACCCTGGGCGTTGGACACGGTCGATGGCAAGCAGGTGCTCGTCCCCATTCACCACACACCGCTCACCGGTACAGCAACCAGCGGCACGCTGGAAGGACCAACGTCGCACACACCACTGCACTCCGCGACACCAGCCTTCTTCATCCATACCAGTGACCGTACGGAGAACTCCGGCGATAGTGGACGCGGCACGCCAACGGGATGGGCTCTACTCTCCGCCCCCGTCGCGGACAGCCACCGCACCGTCGCCCGCCCCAGGTTCACCGACGTCAACAGCGCCACCGTATGCACCGCCCCGGTGATCTGCACCACCGCCGAGTCCCTACCCGACGGCTGGCTCCGTGTCACCCCGCAGGCCCCCTTGACACCGGGAGAGTACGCACTGCTCCCGATCCAGAAGACCCTAACCCCCGGCAACACCCTGGCCTACGACTTCACCGTAGACGGGGGGCAGGGGGCAGCCCGTGACACAGTTGCGCCCGGTCAGAATCTCGACACACGAAAAAAGAAGCGCTGATCGCAGCTACAGCGTTAGCTGCGACACATCGACCGTAGCTTTTGGATAGCGCAGCTTCATGCTCTTCATGGTCTCTACGAGGATCTCGGAGATCGCCACGTTGCGATACCACTTGTTATCCGACGGAATCACGAACCACGGAGCGTGCTTCTTACTGGTGCGCTGCAGAATGTCCTCATAGCAGTCTTGATACTGCGGCCAGAACTTACGCTCTGCGAAGTCAGCGGCGGATAGCTTCCAGTGCTTGCTGTTGTCGTCAATGCGCGCCTGCAAGCGCCGCTTCTGCTCCGCCTCAGAGATATGCAGGAAGAACTTCAGGATAGCGATGCCATTCTCTGTCAGCATCTCCTCGAAGCGGTTGATCTGCTCCATGTGAGCATGCGCCGTCTTCTTATCCATCAGCCCGTGCACACGCGGCGACAATACATCCTCATAGTGCGATCGGTTGAAGATACCGATCATGCCGCGCGGCGGTACTGCATTGTGGCACCGCCACAGGAAGTCATGCTTTGCCTCCAGCGGAGTTGGCACCTTGAACGCCGTCACATCACATCCCTGCGGGTTGATACCTGAGAAGATGTGACGGATCGTCCCATCCTTGCCCGCAGTATCCATGCCCTGCAGCACCACCAACACACCATGCTCCCCACCGGCATACAGCACCTCCTGCAACCGATCCAGGTCTTTGCGATGGCGTTGTAGGTAGGTTTGTGCGTCGGCTTCCGACTTGAGCTTGCCAGTCTGCGCTGCATCAATCTTTTGCAGGCTGACTTTCTTACCGGGAACTACCAGATGGGGCGACTTAATCTTCAAGGGGCAAATTCACCTTTCATAAGCAGTACGATGCACGATACCGCTTTCCTGAAGAAGGTGAAAGTCGTCGCAAAGGAAAGAGGCACAGGATATGTCCTGTGCCTCTTCGCGAACTATAGAAACGGACTACGACTTGGTCGCAGGCTCCTTCGGCTCCGGCGTCACGATGTGCGCGTCGTTCTTCACATCTTCAGTCACGCCCTTCAGGCCTTCCTTGAAACCCTTCAGACCTTCGCCAAGTCCCTTACCTAGTTCCGGCAGCTTCTTCCCACCGAAAAACACGACGACGATAAGGCCGATGATCAGCAGGTGCATGGGCTGGAACAGGTCATTGAGCATGGCAGAAACCTCCGAAAGCAGGCCGCGCAATGGCGTTACCTGATCCAGCCCATTGTCGCACAAATCCGGTGTGTCTGGCGTGATTGCGGAAGCGGGAACGACGGCAGACGGTATATCCTGAATGGGTGCAGTCCCACACCGCCGCCGTACGACCGCGCGGAACCGCCTGGAGGCTGCCTGCAGTGGAGGAACATGCTTATTTCCCGTCCCCGGCGGCGTCCTGCCGGGCCGTCCTTGGTGTCTGCCCGTAACGTTGTCATTGCTGGACTTGCTGCCCTCTGCGGATTTGCCGCAGCCGCCACTGCGCGGGCTCAGGACACCTTCCGTCCACCACCTCCAGTCACCTACACCGAGAAATATGAAATCTTCGGTGGCTTCAACTACCTGAACGGTCAGGCCGGACAGAACATTCCCAAGCGTTACAACATGGCTGGTGGCGAAGTCATGGGCACCTACTGGCTCACGCCAAAATGGGGTGCTGCTGCCGATATTCGCTGGGATGGCGGCACCACGCCCGCCCTTCCGGCAGCGCAATCCACCAACCCGAAGATTCAGACGCGTCCGTTCGTATCGCAGATGATCTACATGGGTGGTGCGCAGTATCACTGGATTGGAAATCAACGCGCGGGCATTAACTTCCACGCGTTGGCCGGCGCAAGCAGCGGTAATTTTGACCACAGCAACCCTGGTGTAACGCCCGATACATTCTTCAACGTCACGGGCCTGTATACCAACCGCACCGCGTTCAACGGCGTTGTGGGTGCCAGCATCGACTTCAATCGTTCGGCGCGCTGGGCCATCCGCGTCTCGCCGGATCTTGTGTTGGAACACTTCGGCACGGAACTTCGCGAGTTCGTCTCCGTCTCCGGCGGTGTGGTGTATCGCTTCGGCGATCGCTAAGCCACTTTCAGTAAAGAAGAATGCCCGGAGAGTCTCCGGGCATTTTCTTGTTCATTTTCAGCACGGCACTATCTCGTCTGCATGAATTCCGGACTTACCGGGTTTTCATACGGAGTGATGTCGCGTGTCACCACCGTAATACCGCTCGGCGTAACGTGATACTTCTTACGGTCTTCATTTGCGTCATAGCCGATAACCGTGCCATCGGGAATATGTGCGTCGCGATCAATGATCGCGCGACGAATACGGCAATGACGACCGATGTTCACATGGTTGAAGATTACCGAAGAATCGATATCCGAGAACGAATTCACGCGCACATCCTGCGAAAGCACGCTCTGCCTCACGGCTGAACCAGAGATAACGCACCCGGGAGACCCCACTGAATTAACCGCCATTCCCGTACGCCCCATCTCGCCGAAGACAAACTTCGCCGGTGGATACTGCGTGGGTCGCGTCCGCATTGGCCAATCGCGATCATAGAGATTGAACACAGGGCTTACCGAAGCGATATCGAGATTCGCCTCATAGTAAGAATCCAGCGTACCCACGTCGCGCCAGTACAGCGCTTCCTTACGATTTTCGTCCACGAAGTTGTACGCAGACACTTTGAAGCGCCCCAGCAAGCCTGGCAGTATGTTGTGGCCAAAGTCGTGCTTGGAGTCCGTCTTCTCTGCATCGGCCATTAGCTCCGGCAGCAGCACGTCCGTGTTGAAGATGTAGATGCCCATGGAGGCATCCACCTTTTCCGGATTGAACGGCGATCGGATATTGGTGCTCTTCGGCTTCTCCTGGAACCCGATGACTTCGCCACTGCTGGACACTTCCACCACACCGAAACCCGCAACCTCGTTCGGATCGACCGGCAAGGTAGCAATGGTGCAAGCCGCGCCGCTTTGCACATGCTGATCCATCATCAGGCCATAGTTCATCTTGTAGATGTGGTCGCCTGAGAGGATGATCACGTGCTTTGGCTGTTCGGAGCCGATGGAATAAATGTTCTGGTACACCGCATCTGCTGTGCCCTGATACCAGCTCTTATTCACGCGCTGCATGGGCGGCAGAATCTCAATGAACTCGCCCAACTCATTGGCCACAACCGAACCCCAGCCCTCACGGATGTGGCGGTTCAGGCTCAGCGCTTTGTACTGCGTCATGATGTAGACCTTGCGTAGGTCACTATTAATGCAGTTTGAGAGCGTGATGTCGATGATGCGATATTGTCCGCCGAACGGCACCGCAGGCTTTGCGCGTTCCTTGGTCAGCGGAAAAAGACGTTCGCCGGCGCCTCCGGCCAGCAGTACTCCAAGCGTATCTTTCATTCACTCATCCCCAGGCGAACCTCAAAGGCTTCAGCGAAACATTAGACAGATAGAACCTGTCTGCGCAAGCCGAAAGCTGTCACCCATAATCCCTTCGATGCAGAATCCAGCAACCGCGGCAGGAGTATAACGCGTTGAGATTACGATTCGTTTTCTTCAGGGTCGGCAGGTTCGTCCGGCAGTGAAATGCGCAGCGACTTCAGGAACGAGACATCGTTCCGGGTGAACGTTTCACCAGGCTCAGCGACGTCTTCCGTGTCCTCATCGTCACTGACTTCGTTCAGGCCAATGGTCGCCTCCAGCATCAGCAGGACGTCAAATCCCTCTTCACGGATCTCCCGCACCACGCCGGATATCTGTTCCGACTCCGAGACGGATTCGTGAATGGCCTCGCCCAATTGCTGGATCAGTTCCTTGATGCGTCCGTTCATCTCGCCTCCTCCTGCGTTACCGTCCTCAATTGCGGCCTGAACCCATCCAGAGGCCCATCGTGCAAGAGCGGTGTTCTCTACCTTACGCGGGCAACTCTCCCATCGCAATCACGCATCGCGTGAGGAAATGTCGTCCGTTTCATGCCTCGGTGTGATGATCGGACCAAGCAGTTTCCAGTTGGCGGGCCAGATCCTGCACTGCTTGTGTGCGCTTCGGTCCCAAGACAATCCATCCTGCTGCAGCGGCGCAAATACCACCAATTGCCCACAATGATTTCTTCAATACCATGGTCTTACCCGTCTCTCCAGTTTGACGCGCCAAATCAGATTCAGCGGTTTCATCCATGAGATGCACGGCAGCAGAAGGCGATGTCTCCATTAGGCGCGCCGCGCCCGCACGAAGCTGCTCACACTGAAGTATCCGAACAGCACAGCCAATACGCAGAAGAAATAGAAGCGATAACGGTCATCAGCAACGGCGCTCACAGCGTTGTGCCGCGTCTTCCACATGGCCGCAGTAAATGACAGCGCAAACAGCGCGAAGAAACTGCCCGTGAGTTCATGCCACAGAGCACGCGATGCACGTTTCAACGGAGCTGCAACACCTTGTTTGGCAGCTGCAACACCTTGTTTGGCAGCTGCGACACCTTGCCTGGCAGCCGCAGCCGCATGGGCAAAATCGGGACGCGCTGCAGCAACAGGACGTGAGACTGACCGTGGCTCCCCGGGCTCGGCGCGGGGTGGAATCACTTGTGGTCGCGGTGGCGAAGCTGGGCGTGATGGCGTCGCCGGCGACGGAGAAGTAGCCGCATCGACTGCCTCAAAGGCAGTTCGCGCCGCCATCCGGGCTCCGCGTCCAAGCACACGTCCAAAACGTTCCCGATCCATACAGACATTGTACGGAGATCACACCGGATGTTGCGACACCCGGGTGTTGCGAAGGGAACGCACTGGAAAACAATCAGTCCGTTGTTAAGGAACGTGCTACGGTCTTCGCCTTGGCGGCCAGCCCGATCTTCTTCAAAGCATCGCGCACAGGGCCGCGCATCGTTGCGCAAACACCAGCCATGACCTCTTCCAAGTCCAGTTCATGCTGCGCGAAGATACGGCGGATCACCTTTCGTCCCTCTTTGGTCAGATCCACGGTGCGGACACGCTTGTCCGTCGCGCCGCTACATCGCGAGACGTACCCCAGCTTCTCCAACCGGTCGACCGCAGCCGTCATGGAAGGATTCGCCAACAGCACTTTGTCACCGATCTGCGACATGCTCATGGGGCCCTTATGCAGCAGGGCCTCCATGATCATGAAGTCGCTCAGACCGATGTCCTGCGCCGCAACGGTGCTTTCGATATACGCTTCCATGGAACGATACGCCTTCATCATCACGAGCCATAGGCTGGCCGCCGATGTGAAATGCGTTTCGCTCGTTTCGGATTCGTGCATCGTTTGCATGCGCTCTCTCCATCTTCTGCTAGTTCGTTGAATTCTGCGAAAAAACCTTCTGGAGAAGGATACGCGCCTGCTCCAGTTCTTCCGCGCTTACGTTGTGCGGTTTTCCGGGATAACGATGTAATGAAACTTCCGCGCCCATACGCTTCAGCTCTTCTACAGACTCTTCCACACGCACAAAAGGTATGTGCGGATCAGGGTCGCCGCATAAAAATAATGCGGGTGTGCCTGCCAGATCGCCATCGTGATGCAGATCGCTTCCCAATGGCCCGATCAGGCCTCCCGTGAACGCGATCAAACCGGCATACCGCGCCGGGTTGGAGGCAACGAACTCCGACGCCAGGCAAGCTCCCTGCGAGAAGCCGGCGATGACAATGCGCTCCGTGGGAATGCCGCTGCCCACAAGTCCATCGACAATGCGCTTCACCTTTGTTAGAGCCGAGGAAAGATCTGGCTCATTCATCTCGCGCGGTGCAATGAATCGCTGCGGATACCAGACGTTGCCCGCAGCTTGCGGCGCAACGAATGCCAGTTTCATATCCATAAAGGCGCGTGACAGTCCAAGAATGTCTCCCGCGTTGCTGCCGCGGCCATGCAGCAGCACAACGACTCCGGCGGCTTCCTTCAGAGGCTCGCCTGCCGTGTAAACCGGACTCAGATCATGCGGTCCTTGCATTCGTAATCTCCTTTCTTCGCGGGGATGACGGCCTTACGCCGTCACCACCGTCTTCGACGACTGCTTCAGTTCCACCGGGATCAACCGGCGTTCAATCTGGTCAAGCAGTCCCTGGTGCATCTTTGGCACACGCAGCGCCTCGCCAAGTGTCTCGATCGGCTCGTCGATCGCAAAGCCCGGCTCGTCCGTCGCCATCTCAAACAACACACCACCCGGCTCGCGGAAATAGATGGAGTGGAAGTAGTCGCGATCCTGCACCGTCGTAACCGGCAGATGCTTCAGGATCTCCTCTCTCCATGCAAGCTGCGAGTCATCATTCGGTGTACGGAACGCGATGTGGTGCACCGACCCCGCACCGCTGCGTCCATAACCGGCATTCGGGTTCACCAGCACATCAATGTGGTTGCCCAGCGCCGCGCCTTCCGGCGCTGCGTAACGAATGCGGTCGCCGTCGCGGCCAATTTCCGCAAAGCCCATCCACGCCAGCGTATCCGCCGTCGCCTTTTCGCTGCGATGCAGCATGGTCACGCCAAAGAAGCCACGAATGCTGTGCTCCTCAGGAACGTCCGCATACCGGGGCGCCTTAGCTGCAACAGGAGCATCGGCATGGCCCACAATCTCCAGCTTCATGCCATCCGGATCGGCAAACGTCAGCACGTCCTCCACACCGTTAAAGCGCAAGCCGGTGTGTTCCACCAGAACACCCTCATCCGTAAGCCGCTTCTCCCAGTAAGGGATGGAAGCTGTCGGCACAGAGAACGCTGTGTGAGTCACTTCTCCCGCGCCTGCCAGTCCACGACGCGCACCCGGCCAGGGGAAGAACGTCAAGATCGTTCCCGGCGTACCGGCATCATCGCCAAAATAAAAGTGATACGTGCCCGGATCGTCAAAATTAACGGTCTTCTTCACCAACCGCAAACCCAGCACCTGGGTATAGAAATCCAGATTCCGCTGCGGATCGGAAGCAATCGCCGTCACATGATGCAATCCCTGGATCTTCGCCCGTTCGTTAGCCATTGTCTTAACCCTCCGCAATAATTGATTCGATATCGAAAAAAAAGATTCATCCACCGCTTTCTCACCATTTGCCCTCGCAATAGCGAACACGATAGCGTTCCGCCATGGTCTGGTTTTGCAAACGATTCGTCTTCTGCCTGTCGCTGTTCTTCACTCTCTGTGCGGTCGCACAAAAAGACCCCGTTAATGAGGTAAATCCGCTCATCGGCACAGGTAACGGCCCCATCGGCTACGGTGGCACCATGCCCTTCGTGACAACGCCCTTTGGCATGACGAACTGGACCGCGCAGACGCGACAGAACCGCCTCAGCGTCACCTCATACGAATACGGCGACAAGACCATTCAGGGCTTCATGGGCACACACCAGCCCGCCATCTGGATGGGCGACTTCGGCTACGTCACCCTGATGCCTGAGATCGGCGCGCTGAAGACCACGCCCGAAACTCGCGCGCTTGCCTACGATCACGCGCATGAGACCACGCACCCTGACTTCTACAGCGTGGACATGAAGACGCAGGACGGCAAGATCATCCATGCCGAGATGACCGCATCCGAGCGCTGCGCATACCTGCGCTTCACCTTCCCTGCTGGCGTGGAACCACGCGTTTTGTTGGAAGCATCACGTCCCGGTATCAATGGCAAAGCCTCGGTGGACATTGCAAAAGGCGAAATCGTCGGTCAGAATCCGCACCGCATCGACAACAATCTTGGGCCCTTTGCACTGCCAAACTTCAGCGGCTACTTCGTTGCGCAGTTCCACCAACACACCACCGGCGGCGATTCCTATGGTCTGAACACAGCCGCCGCGCATGGCGCATCGGTCACCTTTGCGAAAACGTCCGCGCCCACAGTGATTGAAGTTCGCGTAGGCACATCGTTCCTCAGCATCGATCAGGCGCGCGAGAACATCACCAAAGAAATCCCCGCATGGAACTTCGCTGCCACACGCCAGAAACTTCACACCATCTGGCAGCAGAAATTAAGTAACCTAACCATCGCAGGCGCTACGCAGGATGAGCGCATCACTGCCTACACCGCGCTATATCACGCACTGCTGTATCCGCGCACGTTTTCCGAGTATGGCCGTTATTACAGCGCTTTTGACGACACCATTCATGACGGCGCGTCGTACACCGACTATTCCATCTGGGACACCTTCCGCGCAGAACATAGCCTGCTGACACTCGTCGCACCGGAACGCATCGACGGCATGATCACTGCGCTTTTGCAGGATTACAAAGAAGGCGGATGGATGCCGAAGTGGCCCAATCCCAGTTACACGAACATCATGATCGGCACCCACGCCGACAGCATGGTGGCAGAAGCATTGCGCAAAGGCTTCCACGGCTTTGATCGTGAACTCGCATGGAAGGCCGTCTACAAAGACGCCATGTCACCACCCGACGGTGACACCACGCGTCGATGGCTGGACCGTGAAGAACACACTCCTTACGAAGCGCGTGCGGGCCTGACCTACTACAAGCAACTTGGCTTCATTCCCACGGATAAGACCGACGAAGCCACCAGCCGCACACTGGAAGACAGCTACGACGACTGGTGCGTGGCGCAGGTGGCCAAAGCACTTGGCCGCATGGACGACTATCGCTTCTTCCTGAAGCGTTCGCTGAACGATCGCAACCTATTCGACAAGAGCCTCAACCTGATGCGCGGCAAAACTTCCGACGGCAAGTGGGCACCGATTGGCGGTAGCCGCGATACTGATGGCAACCGCAGCGTCTCCGGATGGACCGAAGGCGATGCATGGGTATACACATGGTCGCCCTTCCATGACATTGCGGGTGTTGAGAAGCTCATGGGCGGACCCGAAGTCGCAAACAAACAACTCGATCAACACTTCGTGGGCAATCACAACGTCCACAAGAACGAACCCAGCCACCACTACGGCTACCTCTACGACTTCACCGGCCAGCCGTGGAAAACACAGGCCAAAGTTCGCGAGATTGCCTACAAGGAATACGCCAACCTGCCCGCAGGTCTGGATGGTGATGATGATTGCGGCCAGATGTCTGCGTGGTATCTCTTCACTGCGCTCGGCATGTACCCCGTGAACCCAGCCAGCGGCGATTACATGATCGGCAGCCCCATGTATGGCCGCATGAGTTTGAAGCTCGCCAACGGCAAGGCATTCACCGTCGTCGCAGACAACAACAGCCACAGCAACGTGTACATCCAATCCGCCACACTGAACGACAAGCCGCTGGATAAGCCCGTCATCACATGGGAGCAGATTCAGTCTGGCGCAACACTTCACGTTGTGATGGGTGCACAGCCATCGAAGTGGGCATCTTCATGGCGTCCATCGCTCCCTGAGGAAGCATTGCGATAGCCCTATGAAAAACGTGTAGCAACGCACACATTTTTCTGGGATGAAGATTGCTGGCGGCAAGATATTCTCGTTTCATTGCGATGATTCGACGTCTCTTTGCCGCCATTTCTCTTCTCTTTGCGCTCTCCTGTTCCGTGGTTTCACACGCTGACGTTGCATTGCTCATGGAACAGCCTTACGGAGAGTTCGGCAAGTACAACCCGACAGGCCATGCAGCGGTCTTCCTCAGCGATATCTGCGCAGAGACGCCCACGCAGCTACGCCGCTGCCGCCCCGGTGAATACGGTTCGGTCATCAGCAGGTATCACAAGATCCACCATCAGGACTGGATCGCCATGCCGCTCGTCCCCTACCTGTATGGGGTCGAGCATCCGTCACAAATCCCGGCCAGCGTCACCAAAGAACAAGTGCAGCAGCTTCGCGATGCTTACTGGCGCGCGCATCTCCAGGAACTGGCCCCTCCTGATAAGAACGGCAATGCTCCTGGTGGTGAGTGGCCACAACTTGTCGGCTCTTTGTTTGATCGCACCATCTTTGGCTTCGCCGTGCATTCCACACAGGAGCAGGACGACCGTTTCATCGCTATCTTCAACGACAAGCGCAACGTAGGCCATTTCAACCTGTTTTTCCACAACTGCGCCGATTTCTCGCGCGTGGTGCTGAACACGTATTACCCCGGCGCCATTCATCGCAACGTCTTCGGCGACTTCGGCATGACAACCCCCAAAGGGGCGGCCAAATCGCTGGTGAAGTTCGGGGAAAAACACCCTGAACTTCATCCAACAACCTTCGAAATGCACCAGGTCCCCGGTGATATGCCCCGCAGCAGGAATATCGACGGCGTCTCGGAATCGCTGGTGAAGAGTAAGAAATACCTCATTCCACTGGCCATTCTTCAACCTGAGGTCACGGGCGTCATCGCGGCAGACTTCCTCACCCGAGGACGCGCCAAGCTGCCTCGCACCGCCACCGCGTTTGCCGTGGGCGACTGGAAAGTACAGCCGCAACCATCGAACGAAACGGCATCGCACCCGGACGAGGCAGGCTCACCCAAACTTGGAAGCTAACGTTAGCCAATTTCCCGGCGATATTCGCTCTCAGAGCGTTGTCGCGGCTTTAAAATCAAAGCCATGAGCTATCCGGCAAACTACCGCTACACCAAGGAACACGAGTGGATTGAGGCCAACGGCAACGAAGCCACCGTGGGCATCACCGAACACGCGCAAAGCCTGCTTGGCGACATTGTTTTCGTAGACCTGCCCAAAACAGGGACGGAACTGACCCAGAAGGCGTCCTTCGGTTCAGTGGAAAGCGTAAAGGCTGTCAGCGACGTATATGCCCCCGTTTCCGGCACCGTGACCGCGGCAAACGAAGAGCTTGCCAATGCACCCGAAAAGATTAATGAAGACGCGAACAACACCTGGCTCATCAAGCTCACACTGAAGGACGCATCCGAATTGGACGGCCTTCTTGACGCTGCTGCATACGAAGCTTTCGTAGCTGAAGAAACGCACTAAACGAGTTCTGTTCGAAAGGGGCCGCAGCGTCTTAGCAGCGGCCCGCGAACTTTCTGCTCACCGCCCCTCCGCACCCACACCAGACGAGGCAACATTCCCATGCGTTACCTTCCTAAGTCGCCCGCCGACCGGGCCGCCATGCTCCAGGAGATTGGCGCGGCTTCCATCGACGACCTGTTCGATTCCGTCCCCGCAGAATTTCGCCTGACGCGCGATCTGAACGTTCCCCGCCAGCACTCTGAGCACGAAGTCATTGAAGCGTTCAAGGTCTTCGCCAACCAGAACGCCACTGGATATGCGTCGTTCCTGGGCGCGGGAGCCTATCGCCACTATCGCCCCGTGCTGATTGACACAGTCGTTTCGCGCGGCGAATTCCTCACCAGCTACACGCCCTATCAGCCAGAAATCGCGCAGGGCACGTTGCAGGCACTCTTTGAGTTCCAGACCATGATCTGCGAACTGACCGGCATGGATTTGGCCAACGCCTCCATGTACGACGGCAGCACGGGCGCAGCAGAAGCCGTGATGATGGCCGTGCGCGTCACCGGTCGTAACGGCGCTGTCATCGCACGTACAGTGCATCCCGAGTACCGCGAAGTGCTCGCGACGTACGCGCAGCACCAAGGTATCCCGCAGACCGAAGTGGGTTACACCGCCGATGGTCGCGTGGACTATACCGCTCTGGATGCTGCCATCACCAGCGACACCGCCTGCGTGCTCATCCAATCGCCCAACTTCTTCGGCACCATTGAAGACGTTGCCAAGATCGCGGAAATCGCACACGCGAAGGGTGCTCTGCTCATCGTCTCCATTGCAGAGGCTGTCTCGCTAGGCATCGTGAAGCCGCCCAAGGAAGCCGACATCGTCTCCATGGAAGCGCAGAGCTTTGGTGTTCCCGTGGGCTATGGTGGCCCGTACTGCGGCGTCATCGCAGCGAAGGAAAAGTTCCTGCGCCAGATGCCCGGACGTCTCTGCGGTCAAACTGTCGACCAGAATGGCGATCGTGGCTTTGTGTTGACGCTCTCCACGCGCGAACAGCATATCCGCCGGGAGAAGGCCACCAGCAACATCTGCACCAACCAGTCGCTCGTCGCGCTGATGGTCACGGTCTTCCTCACCGTCTACGGCAAGGGCCTGCAGGAACTCGCCGAGCAGAACCTGGCCAAAGCACACTTCACTGCGCAGTCGCTGGAGAAGAACGGAGCAAAGCTGCTATTTGCAGGTGCACCGCGCTTCAACGAGTTCGTCGTCACCACACCGAAGTCCGCAGACACTACCAACACAGCACTGCTGGAAGAGAAGATCATTGGCGGTCTGCCTCTGTCGAAGTGGTATCCCGAACTCGGTGAAAACGCATCGCTGTGGTGCGCTACGGAACTCACTACGCGTCAGGACATCGATACAGCTGCCACAGCGTTGGCAAAGGTATAGCGGGACAAAACATGGATTTAAGCAGCCTGCACGGTGAAGAGCTGTATGCCGTGGAATTTGTAGAGAAGCACCTGCAACTTCGCTTCGCGGACGACGCTTTGCTGACGTTGTACATCTGGCCTGAAGTCGCGGACGCCGATGGCATCTCCGTGGGCCATGGTCAGGCAGGTTATCGCGATGCGCTGTGCTCATTGATTGGTGAAACAGTCAGCGAGTCACAGTTCCACGACGACACGGCACTCACCGTGGAGTTTGAGAATGGCACCCTGTTGGCGTTGAGCCTACGGGACGAGGACCGGGACGCCGCCGATGCTGGCTCGTTCCGCAATATTGACGGCGAGGTTTTCGACTTCTAGGCAATCTATGAAGAACGAACATCACTACAACACGAGCATCGCCTGGACGGGCAATCGCGGCACCGGCACTTCGTCGTATCGCGACTACGCACGTTCTTACGATCTGAGCGCGTCGGGCAAGCCTCTTATCGCAGGCTCGTCCGATGCGACGTTCCGCGGGGAAGCCAGCAAATGGAACCCCGAGGATATGTTGCTCGCGTCGTTGTCCTCATGCCACATGCTCAGCTATCTGCATCTGTGTGCCGACGCAGGCATCTCCGTCATTGCGTACAGCGACAATGCCGAAGGCACCATGCAGTTGAATCCTGACGGCTCCGGACACTTTACCTCCGTCACGCTGCATCCGCAGGTGACCATCGCCGCAGGACACGACCTTACACAAGCTGACGCGCTGCATCATCGCGCGCACGAACTTTGTTTTATCGCCAACTCCGTCAACTTTCCCGTTGCGTGTGAAGCGACCAGCGCACACGCCGCAAACGATTCGAGGGACACCTAATGGCAGACACACCTTTTGTTGGTACGCCGCGCAAGGCCACCACGCATGTCAACCAGAACGAAGGCCTGATCTTTGAGAAGAGCTCGCCCGGCAAAAAGGCATATCGCCTCGATGCACTTGATGTTCCTGCAATCGATGCCGCATCCCTGCTCGGCGATGCAGTCCGCACGGACAACCTGGGTTCGATGCCGGAGCTGAGCGAAATCGAAATCGTTCGCCACTTCACCCGTTTGTCCACGTGGAACTACGCGATTGACCTTGGCATGTTCCCGCTCGGCTCCTGCACCATGAAGTACAACGGTCGCGTGAACGAAGCCGTTGCACGCCTGGAAGGCATTGCGGAAGCGCATCCCTACCAGCCGGAATCGCTCTCACAGGGCACGCTCGGCATTATGAAGCAGTTGCAGGACTGCCTCATTGAAATCACCGGTATGGACGCCATCACGCTGCAGCCCGCAGCCGGAGCACACGGTGAATTCACCGGCATCCTGATGATCCGCGCGTACCACGAGAGCAAGGGTAACGCCCGCAAGAAGGTACTAATCCCCGACTCCGCTCACGGCACGAACCCTGCCACAGCAGCCGTCGTCGGCTATCAGATCCAGAACCTCAAGTCGAACGCCGATGGTGGCGTGGACCTCGACGAACTGCGCCGCGCCGTGGATGAAGACACCGCTGCGCTCATGCTCACAAACCCTTCGACCATCGGCGTCTTCGAATCGCAGATCAAGGAGATCGCGGACATCCTCCATGCCAAGGGCGCGTTGCTCTATATGGACGGTGCGAATATGAATGCGCTCGTGGGCAAGACTCGCCCCGGCGACTTCGACGTTGACGTGATGCATCTGAACCTGCACAAGACCTTCTCCACTCCGCATGGGGGCGGTGGCCCAGGCTCTGGTCCGGTTGCATGCAAGGCGATTCTTGAGCCCTTCCTGCCTGCGCCAATCGTCGTTGAGAAGGCAGACGGCACGCTCACATTCGAATACAACCGTCCGCACACCGTCGGTCGCGTTCGCATGTTCTACGGCAACTTCGGCATGTTCGTGCGCGCACTCGCCTATACGCTCGCCAATGGTCCGGACGGTCTGCGCCTAACCACGGAAGATGCCGTGCTCAACGCGAACTACATCCGCGCCAAGCTTGAAGGTGTCTTCGATCTACCCTACAAGACCAAGTCAATGCACGAGGTTGTGTTCAGCGACAAGCTGCAGGCGAAGAATGGCGTTAAGACTGGCGACATGGGCAAGCGTCTCATCGATTACGGCTTCCACGCCTACACGGTTAGCTTCCCACTGATCGTGAGCGGCGCCATGATGATCGAGCCCACCGAAAGCGAATCGCGCGAGGAACTCGACCTTCTGATCGACGCGCTGCAGCAGATCGCACGCGAAGCCGCTGAGAATCCTGAGCTGGTAAAGACTGCACCGCACACTACGCGCATCCGCCGCCTCGATGAAACCGCCGCAGCCCGCAAGCCCATCCTCCGCTGGCAAGGCCCACCGGAAGATGTGGAGGCCGACACAGCCGCTAAGGAGTGGTAACCATGTCCGCCTTTTGGGATCACAAAGACGAACTCGAAAAGTACGAGTTCATGATGGGCGTCGAGCGTGGCCGTTTGGCCGTTGCCATGGACGTACTGACAGACGCGCTGGCCCTCGTGGGCCAGCACGGCGTCTACTGCACCTCAAACCGCAATCCAACGGTTCCCGCGCTGGACATTCAAGCCGTCATGCGTGGCATCAACGACGCCAAGGAACTCATCGGCTCCTCCATGGAAGAGATCCGCAAGAAGAAAGAAGCCGCTCAGCCCGCGGGATAGTACACTAGCACTCGAGCACCCGTAGCTCAGCTGGATAGAGCGGCAGCCTCCGAAGCTGTAGGTCAGAAGTTCGAATCTTCTCGGGTGCACCATAAATTTATGCTCCACGCGCCGACCTAAGAGGTACAGCTCGTGGAGCATCTTTCGTTTGCATCACCCCTCACCCAACAAACCCACCTAAGCGCCTGGGATCGAGCCGATTTCGATTACCACCTTCCCGTTCCGTCTGAAGCAGAAATAGGTTTCCTGCTCCGTGACAGCGGATAGTTTCCTGCCTCGTTTTGGGATTTTGATAAGAACGGACTCCGATGGCCTTGCACGCATTCTATGAACAGCGCGACTTCCTGGGCGGACATACACGACGCCCGTTACTGTCGTCATTTTTGTAATGACCAATACCGGACAGTAAAGGGTAATAATATGCAAGCTTTTGCATAAATCATGCAAAAGCTTGCATATTAACGTTCTTGATCATTTTCTCTAACTTTCATCGCACAGTGGACAAAAATGGCGCTGTGCAAAACGTGACAGTTTTTCCTGTTGACCTGATCGAACTTCGTAACTATTGAGTCGTTTATTGGCGCCGCTGCACCAATTGGTCGAACGCTTGCTTGTCCCAATTTGCCTGCCCAGGCTGGACTTCAATCCCCAAGATAGTCGAACGCGGGCTGATCAAGCCGTATTCCGACCCAAGGTCCGTTATGAGAGCCGCTTCTCTTGTGAGCTGGATTCTTGCAACGACCATGTGCGCATGGGGTCAATCTTCTACGCCACAGTCATCTCCTCCCGCTGATCAGACCAGCAAAGTCGATGGCAACACCGAGATCGTCGCAAGTGGAGACCAAATTCAGGTCAATGTCGATGATCTGGACGAGGTCCGTAACCTCAATGTCCGCATTGCTTCCGACGGAAATCTCGATCTTCCCCTTGTCGGCCTGGTACCGGTAGATGGACTGACCATCGCCGGATTACGTGCCAGATTGATCGAGCGCTACTCAAAATATGTCCGCCAACCCGTGATCACTGTGTCGGTGCTCAGCAGCCAGAGCAGGACGGTATCGGTGGTGGGTGAAGTAAATTCGCCGAGCGTGCAGCAAATTACCGGGACTCTAACAGTGGTCTCTGCCATCACGAAGGCAGGTGGAATACGGCCGGACGCCGGTCCCAAGGTCATCCTTACGAGAGATGCTAAGTCTGGTGTACTACCGCTACCGGGTGCCATCGTAACGCCCGACGGTCATTCGAGCATCGCTTTGTCTCTGGATGATCTTCTAGCGTCCAAGTCCCCTGAAAATAACATTCCGCTTCGAGCAGGCGATATCGTCTCGATTCCGAAGGGAAGCCTCGTGTATGTGATCGGCAACGTACACCGTGCTGGCGGCTTTCCGCTTCGTTCCAGTGGCAGCATTTCCCTGGTTGAAGCGTTGGCGCTTGCGGAAGGCTTGTCTCCCAATGCTCGCAGTCAGGATGCCAAGATCCTGCGCCTGGTGAACCCAAACGGCGAGAAACGACAGGAAATTCCGGTCAACATCAGCCAGATACTGGCCGGCAAGCAAGCCGATCCGATGTTATTCGCAGATGACATTCTCTTCGTGCCCAACAGCGCGGTTAAGTCCGGCGCGCGGAGAACTGCAGAAGCGATCCTGCAGGTCACAACCGGGGTCCTGATTTACCGCTGATTGGCTTTCTCAATCATGGGTGTGCGGCGGGGGGAAGACTTGAAACTACGACGCAGCGAAGGCGGAATCGAAACACGTCTTAGGTCGCAACATAACCGCGACCTTTCCTGGCACAATTCCGAGGATGATCCATATTCGCCCGACTCTCAGTCGGAGGAACATCATCAACCGAGTATGCCGGCGGAGTATCTTCAGACGGTATTGCGCCATCGTTGGCTCATCGCTGGCATCATGCTTGCGGGAGTAACGCTCAGCATACTTCTGCACCTGACGACTCAGCCCCTGTACCAGGCGCGTACCTCCGTTGAGATCCAGCCCATGAATAGTGACTTCATGGATGCTAAAAATGTCGCGCCCACCGCGACTTTACCAAGCGACATACTTCTCCAGACACAGATCAAGTTACTTAGTAGTGAGGCACTTTCCGAACGAGTGCAGACGCTTTTCAAGGGGGAGAGCCATCCTGACCTTGTCATGCAGAACGATTTGCTATCACGCTTGTTACGAGCGCTTCATCTGCGATCCGGCAGCGAGATCCCCTATGACGATCTCATTGAGGACACGGCCAAAAACGTAAAGGTTAAACCTGTTGGCATATCGCAGTTAATCGAGGTGACCTGCGGCTCCTGGGATGCCGCGTTCGCTGCACGTTACTGCAATGCTCTGATTTCAGAGTTTCAAGAGATCGATCTCGAAAGCAGGGGAACGCAGGCCAAACACATCAGCGATTGGCTTGTCCGACAGGCTGCAGATATTCGACAGAAGGCCGAAGAGTCGCAACACCGCTTGGAGATTGCCACTGGTGGCAATGGCCTTCTTCTCAATTCCCCTGCCGACGCTATGGGCGAACAACGTCTGCACGAGTTACAAACGGAATTAGTGCGAGCGCAGGCGGATCGCATGCAAAAACAGGCGGAGCTGGCCGAGATGCGCGACGGCTCTGCCGATGCCTCTCCAGATAGCCCAGCTTACATGGCCCTGAAGTCGCACTTATCCGACCTCCAGGCGCAGGAAGCGGCTTTGTCAAACCTCACGGACGCTAATCCTAAAATGATCCATTTGCATGCTCAGATCGCGGAGACGCAGCGGTCGATGGAACATGAGAAAAGTGTCACGACCTCGAAACTGCAGGAAGCATTCCAGGCTGCGAAACATCGCGAAGACCTCTTAGGAGCGAGTTATCACACACTGGAAGGCACTGTATCGTCCACCCTGGAGAAGAGTTCCGAAATCGAAATACTGCGGCGTGAGGTGCAATCGGAACAGCAGCTCTATCAGACGCTGTTGCAGCGTGCCAAGGAAGCCGGCTTTGCATCGGCCGTGCCTGCGTCTACGATTCGCATCGTCGATGCCGCACGGATTCCCAAGTTCTCCATCTATCCACAGCGTGGAATGAACGCCGTCTTTGGAGCGCTTCTCGGCCTTATCGTCGGCCTCGCAATCGCCTTCTTTCTGGAACGGCAAGTACCTCGGCTACGCTTGCCCGGTGACATCGGCAGGTTCATTAAATTGGACGAACTCGGCGTGATTCCTTCGCCGCACGCCGAACTCGAACTCGCTGCGCGCAACAAACCAGCTCTCCAGGACGCGCTCTCCCTCTCTCTCGCGCCTCTTCGCACCGGAGCTACACCTCGCGGTACCAGTACTGTGTGGCGGGATGAGGCACTTGTGGCGGAAGCATATCGGAACACCACGTTCTCGGTTTTGCTCTCACAACCAGATCGACGGTCCCGTGTCTTTGTTGTCACATCGCCAGAGGCAAGCGAAGGCAAAACCACAGTTGTAACGAATCTTGGCATTGCTCTCAGCAAAGCAAAGCTACGTGTAGCCCTGGTAGATGGCGATCTTCGTAAACCACGCTTACATGAAATGCTCGGCGTGGACAACAACAAGGGACTAAGGAACCTGTTGATCGATGGCGTAGCAGCTCACGAGGAGCAGCTGGACCAGTTCTGTAAGCAAACCAGTTACGAGAACCTCTTTCTCATTCCGTCCGGCACCGGTAAGGCATCCATCTCTGACCTGCTTCACTCCGCGCAATTGGATGTTTTGTTTGGAAAACTATCCAATGCGTTCGATGTAGTTCTGATTGACTCACCACCGGTGCTGCACATCTCAGATGCGCGCATCCTCGCGGGTCACGCCAGCCGCACCATACTGGTATTCCGTTCAGGCGTCACCAAGCGAGCGAATGCCGTCACGGTGCGCAACATGTTGCTGCGTGACCGTGTAACGATCGCCGGCAGCATTCTGAACGATTTCGATCCGAAGCGCGAAGGCCAGCGACAGTACTACAAAGGCTATTACGAATACAGCGGAACAGGCGCAGATCGCGAGGCGACTACTTAATGCCGAATGCGCTCGCAGAGGAACCCCTTCTTAGCGAAGAGCTGCTCACGCCGTTGCCTACGGCAGCGCGCAAAGGGATTCCTGCGGAGGTCGCGAAACACGTCGTAAAAGGCGTTTCTATATTGAGCGCCGCAGTCTTCATTGAGCGTGGAGCGACGTTCCTAGCGAACGTACTTGCAGTGCGCTTTGCTGGACCTGCAACCTTCGGCGCTTACTCGGTAGGCATCACGACCGCAAACAACATTTCGGTATACGCGGCGGGCGGAATTGGCACGACTGCAACACGCTTTTCAGGAAAGTATCCATACGATGGCGGCAGCTATCGTGTCTTCGCGCAGGTGATGGCTACCATCTCACTCTGCTCTGCTGCTTTGGCAGCACTGGCACTGTCGTTGGGCGCATCGCCTATCGCAACTCTCTTGCATCGGGCTGACCTGGCAGGGCTGTTGCGTATTGCGGGCATCACTGCAGCGGGCATGGTGTTGCTGGAATGCGCACGCGGATTCTTTGTCGGGCAACAACGCCTGGTCGCGCTTGCGGTTCTCTCACTGCTCGTCGGACTTGGCATGCTTGCACTGATTCCAGCCATGGCCATGACCGGGAACGCCAAGAGCATGGTGGCATCGCATGGAGCGGTGACCGTCGGCGCTGTTCTTTTGTGCTGCGTGATGGCGGCACGGCTGCACCTGCAACCCCCTACCGGTCATCAGGGAGGCATCGCATTCTTCCCCCTGATGCGTGAGGTGTGGAGCTACGGCCTGGTGCAACTTTCGGGACTCGTTAGCGCAAACGTTGCAGGATGGTGGGTTACCGCTCTGGTGGCGCGTGGTGACTCGACTCTCGTACAAATCAGCTTCTTCTCCATCGCAAGCCAGCTAAGAAACCTGATTGGCTTAATCCCCTCACTATTAACGGAGGGCAGTTTCTCTGCGATGGCCACACCCGGCGAAGGAACGGGTACGGCCCAACGCGTAATGATGGTATGCACTTTTGCCTCAACGAGCGTGAGCTTCGCAGTGGCTGCGATCACTATGGTGATTGCTCCACTTCTCTTGCGACTGATGTATGGGCCGGTCTACGCGAACGCTGCACTCGCGGTCAGCATTGCGGTGGGAGTAGCAGTCATTCAAATGGGAAACGCACCACCGTCAGCCCGCCTCAGCGTTGTTTCGATTCGTCTGACGGCTGTACTCAATACAGTATGGGCGATAACGACTGCGCTTCTCGGAACGGCCCTTATGTTGCATGGGGGCAACGCTGCTGAGGCCATGGCAGTCTTTCTTGCGGCACATATTCTGATCGCATTGTTAGTGCTGATTGCACTTTCACGCCACGATCGCCTTCCCCCTGGCATGTTTTCGATGTTCGTCATGAGCACTGCTGGGATTGTCTTTCTTTCACTACTAAGCGCGATCCGGGTCGCACACCCATCGAACAGCGCTTCCTTGTCCTTGCTGATGCTGTGCATCGTCGTAATTTGCACAGTGTTGCTGTACCGACTCGGCAAGAAACATGCCTGCCTACCCAGCCAGGCGATGCTGCAAAGTCTTCGCCAGCGAATCCTGTTTTCCCTACGTCGCCTCCCTCTCTTCACCGCAGGAGGCAGGCAATGAAGACCTCCTCCATCACTCCTGGCCCTGTAGAGCCGAGCAGCGTCAGATCTGGCAAAGTCGTCGTTGTACATAACGGCGCACGAGACCGCTATCAGGTGGCACTGGCACTATCAAAAGCAGGATTGTTGGAATGCCTGGTCACCGATTTCTTCTGGTCTGAAGAGACCACGTACGGTCGCATGTTGGCTGCATTGTTGCCGCAGCGGGTGCTTGCGATTCTAAGGCAGCGCAGCGCGCCGGGCTTACCGAAGTCGCAAGTCAAGACATGTCTCAGTGCAGGCATCGGCGGTTTTCTTTTGGATAAAGCCCGCTTTGTGCCCTTCAATGTGCGGCGTTGGCTCACGCGGAAGGCAGACGCTCGTCTGGGGCATCTCGCAGGCAATACGGCTGCGCGTCGTGGTGCGGAGCTGCTGAGCTATAGCTATTACGCATTCGATGCGTTTCGGGCTGCTGGACGAGCAGGAATCTTATTTCAACTGCACCCTCATCCGGAAACGATGCGCTCCTTGTTGCAAGCTGAGTTAGAGGCACATCCTGATTGCGCTCACTCGCTTCAACAGGAATGGGAACTAAATCTTCCCTCGGAGGACTTCGAACGACTGGTACGTGAAACAACGATGCCGCATACTTCTCTGGCGGCTTCTTCGTTCACAAAACGCAGTCTGCTGATGCATGGCGTAAAGGCGAATTCCGTACGGGTAGTGCAATACGGTATTGACCTTGAGAAATTTCGGCCCGATCTCACATTGAAGCGTGATGTCTCGAAACCACTACGTCTGTTGTTCGTCGGTCGTATCAATCAACGAAAGGGCATTAAGTATCTCTTAGAGGCTCTCGCTCTCCTTCCTGATGCGCCAATCGAACTTACGGTCTGCGGTCGCGTCCTTGATGGTCTTGAGCTGTTCAAGCAGGAAGCACGCCGCGTAACAGTTCGCGCATCCGTAAGTTCCGAAGAGTTGGTGAAGGCGTATCAGGATGCAGACTTGTTCGTGCTTCCATCCGTTGCTGAAGGCTTTGGACAAGTATTGCTTGAGGCGCTTGCATGTGGACTTCCTGTGCTGTCCACAACCAACACCGCGGCGCCAGATCTTATTCACAACGGCGTGGAGGGTTTTGTTGTCGATCCACGCAGTCCCGAACAAATCGCTGAGCGCCTTGCATGGTCATTAACCCACCGCGAGGAATTATTAGCCATGCGACTGGCGGCACGGTCATGTGCAGAGACCTTTCCGTGGTCGAGGTTTCATGAAGGCGTTGTGCGCTGCGTACGTGACGTTATGGCCAGCAATGCAGCATACGAGGAGGCAGCATAATGTTTGTCGCTCTTCTCGTTGCCACCGGCGCAATTGCTCTCATCGGCACCATCTGCGCGTTGGATGGAAGCCACGACATTTTTCATCCGCTCGTGCTCATCGGTCCCATGATGGCATTTCTATACACGTGGATGCCGTGGAAACTTTACGAGAATGACGGCCTATCGCGCTTCTTCGACAGTAACCAACTGCTGTTCATCGGTACCCTGAACCTGCTGGGCGTGATGGCATTTGTTGGCTGTTGCTTGTCTGTGGGTGTGCGATCCGTGCCCCGGAGAAACATCGAGCGAAGGCCGTCGCGTACCGTCGCCAGGCGTCTACTCTTTGGCGGATTCATCTCTGGCTCGATAGGTCTGCTTTGCTGGGCGATCACCATTGTCAACGTTGGCGGCTTCGTTAACGCCTTTAGCACGTCGTATGCCGGGGGATGGGACGATAGCGGCTACATCCGCGATGGCAGCCTCCTTCTGCTGCTGGGTGTGATGACGGCCCTACTGTCGCGGAGTGCGAATGGTCCTCGCATACCCGCGTACTGCATGTTGGTGATATTTGGAGTGCCGTGGTTGGCTTCTGCCGTTCTCATGGCGAGACGAGGTCCGACTTTCGAGTTGGCAGTCTTTGTTTTCATGAGTTGGTACGTGAATCGGAAGAAGCGACCTCCCGTCGTAGCGTTGGCTGTGGGCGGCGTCTGCCTTGGCTGGCTTGTTTTGTTTCTCGTAACAAACCGAAGCTCAATTTATATCGGTTCGAATTTGGATGTAAAAACGGATGTTAGCAACATTGTTGAAGCGCCGGACACAGGTAACGAGTGGATTTACGGCGGCGGTACAGTACTAAGTTCCGAACGGCGCGAACACTACTTCTGGATGCGCCGTTACCTTGCGCAAATTCTGGTGCGGCCAATTCCCAGTGCGATTTGGCCCAATAAATACGAGGACTTTGGCATCCCTGAATTGCTGCACAATGCCGGCACGGGAGAAGGATTTGGTGATGCCCTGGGCTGGAAGGGAGCAGACGGCTCCGCTCCGGGAATCGTGGCCGACCTTTGGGTTGAAGTCTGGTGGTTCGCTGTTCCCTTTATGGGCGTCCTGGGATGGTTCTACGGCTGGGTGTGGAAGAAAAGTGTCACCCAAGGCGGCTATTGGATAAGCCAGGCAATCATTCTTAACGCCATCTCCATTTATCTCGTAATGCAAACCATGGAAGCCGTTATCTTTCGAACGCTTCTTTTATCAATTCCAAGCTGGATGCTTTGGCGCTATGCAGAAACACACGCCGCGAAACATCTGAACAAGCGAAACGACTTCGCCGTAGTTCATTTCCTTCGTTTGCGAACTGTACAGAACACCCGGGATTTCGAGGTCAGCCATGCAAACGAAAGCTGAAGCATTCGACGCTAGCAAATGCCGCGCTGTCGTCATCTGGATCGACTGGTATTCGTACCACGTGGCTCGATTCAAAGGGCTGCAGGCTGCATTCGGTGTAAACGGAGAAGTTCACGGCATTGAGCTTGTGGGTGGAGTAGGTGTTCACAAGGGCTACAACTTTCGCGAAGGTGTTCAGGGGCTTCCTGTCGAAACTCTGTGCAGCACGAAGGGTTGGCATGATGCCAGTAAAGTTTCCCTGTCGATTGCGTTGGTTCGGCGGCTTTCGAAGTTGGGACCTAAGCTTGTCTTGATTCCGGGATATTACACGGTGCCTGCAATTGCCGCGGCGATATGGTGCAAAACAACTGGACGCATTAGCGTGCTGATGACCGAAACCACCGCGACGGATCATGTGCGCCACGAATGGCGCGAGAAGTTTAAGTCTCTACTGATTCGCTCGTTGTTTGATTGGGCGGTGACAGGTGGAGCAGCGCATGACCGCTACCTGTTACAACTTGGATTTTCGCAGCGGCGCATCGTGCACTTTTACGATGTGGTTGGAAACAGGCACATTCAGGAATCAGTGTCAGACATCCGTCTGAACTCTTCTCCGTTACAGCATGGACTTCCCAATCACTACTTTCTCTTCGTTGGTCGTCTGGCTCCTGAAAAGAATGTTATCGGTCTGCTGGATGCCTGGCTTGCCTATTGCAGTTGCGGCGGTAAGTGGTCACTCGTCATAGCGGGAGATGGTCCAGATGGTCCAGCCTTGAAGGAACGCCTGGAAACAAGCGTCTACAAAAATCGCGTTTGCTTTCTTGGACACCGCAGTGCGCGAGAGCTATTACCTGTATACGCCTTTGCATCAACGTTCGTTCTACCGAGCAGTCGCGAACCCTGGGGTCTTGTTGTGAATGAAGCAATGGCTGCCAATCTTCCGGTCATTGTTTCCAAACGTTGTGGATGCTCGGAGGATCTGGTTCGCCCCGGACAAAATGGCTTTGTCTTTGATCCGTCGAATCCCGACATTCTTACTGACCAACTGTTGCTGATGTCCTCTTATTCCGAACAAGAGCGAAACCGCATGGGGCAGGTTTCACTCACACTCATCGAACGCTACACACCACAAAACTTCGGCCAGCAGATCGTAGGCATCGCCGATGGATCTGCGCGCAGTCCGGAACGCAGTGCGAAGGTGGTGACCATCATGAGCGCGGCCACCAGGATCAACGGAGATTAAGCGATGCGGACCATGGAACGCGTGTCAATCGCTCCGAATCCAACAACGGAGGAGACGACAACAAAAGGCCTGTGGTTGCAGGTGTTGTCACATGTCGATCCTCGGTTCGGCGGTATGAGCGCTGCTGTGCCAAAACTTGCGGAGGAGTTACGTAGACGCGAGGGTTATGACGCGCGTATCGCTTCCTTCAGTTCGCCAGAAGAAATTCGCGAGTTACATTCTGATGTCCCATTCACACTATGGCCGCCGAACCGATCGAAATGGCTCACTGACAGCGATCTTCGCAGTCGCTTCCAGACCACGGTAAAAGGATCGATTGGAGTTCATATCCACGGTTTGTGGGAGGCAAGTACGCTTGCGGCATGCCTGGTAGCACGGCGCACTCGGACACCGTATGTCATCTCCCCGCACGGCATGCTGGAACCTTGGGCGCTTGCGAATAAGCGCCGTAAGAAACTGGTTTACACCGCGCTGTTTGAACGGCGGAATCTGGACGGCGCGGCCTGTGTCCATGCATTGACTCGCGCAGAAGCCCTGGACTGTAGAAGATTCGGCTTCAAGGGATCAATCGCAATTATCCCAAACGGCATCGACATCCCTGCAAGCTGTGACGCCTCTCTCTTCCGCGCTCGTTTCCCTCGAATCAAAGGGAAGCGTGTCCTGCTTTTTCTGGGGCGCGTTCATTACAAAAAAGGAGTGGACCTCCTACTGCACGCGTGGGCAAAGATCTCCGACCAGCATCCAGACGTGGTGCTGGTCATAGCTGGACCTGATTCAGAGGGAACTGTGGCCAAGGTAGCGCGGCTTTCAGTTGAGTTGAAGATCTCCTCGCGCGTTCTGTTTACCGACATGTTGAAAGGCTCTGCGAAGTGGAGTGCTCTTGCTGCCTCTGACTACTTCGTACTTCCCTCTCATTCCGAGGGCTTGAGTGTTGCGACCCTGGAAGCACTCGGTTGCGGCTTGCCCGTCATCATCTCCGAGCAATGCAATCTCCCGCAGGTTACGGAGGCCGGTGCCGGATGGCAGGTTAAGACGGATGTGGATGACATAGCGCGGACTCTAACGGCTGCGTTGAATATTTCGCATGAAACATACGCCGTGATGAGCGCACGTGCAGAGGCCCTTGCCCAGCAGAACTTCAGCTGGAAGAGAGTTACCGATTGCATGGGCCAGCTCTATCAATGGATCAATGGTGGCCCCCGTCCAGACCGTGTCGAGTTTCTCGAGGATGTCGTATGAGTCAGCACATTGATCTGAAGTCATATGACAATTCGTGGTACGAACCAGGTCGCTCCTTCCTGTGGCGTGCAGCGTGGATGTTAGTGGGACTTCCGCTATTTCGTTCTCCGCTACTTCCATCGTCACGATTCCGCGCCATATTACTGAGAACCTTTGGAGCCTGTGTCGGAGAAGGCGTCGTCATCCACTCCGAAGTGGTTGTGAAGTATCCGTGGCATTTGCGAATTGGAGATCACTGCTGGATCGGAGAACGTGCATGGATCGACAATCTCACAACGGTGACGTTAGGCAACAACGTCTGCCTCTCTCAGGATGTGTATATCTGCACTGGCAATCATGACTGGCGCGATCCATATTTTGGCTTGATGGTAGCTCCCGTCACATTGAGTAATAGCGCATGGGCAGGTGCTCGAAGCGTAGTTCTACCCGGAGTCATCCTCGATGAAGGTGCTGTAGCTGGCGCTGGAAGTGTTGTCAGCAAGAGCATCCCAAGCTGGCAAATTTATGCAGGAAATCCAGCTATGTTTGTGCGCAATCGCACGATCCGCGAACAACCTGTGCGCAACGGCGTGCTGGAGGAGGTTGCCGGATGAGAGTGCTCTTGATGAACCAGTTCTTCTGGCCTGATAGCGCTGCGACCAGCCAGCTGTTAACAGATGTGGCGCGCGACCTTGTTGTGCTTGGTCACGAAGTACATGTTATTTGCGGTGGAACGTACGCCGAGACAGACCCGGAATCCAAACCTGATGTTGTTATTCATCAGATACGAGGTTTTCACTTTTCACGGTCTACGGCTGGCCGCATGCTCTCGTATGCCTCCTTTTACATTGGCGCTACGTGGAAAGCATTCCGCGTTCCTAAGCCCGACACTGTACTCACCCTAACCACTCCTCCGCTTCTTTCCGTGGTGGGAACACTTCTCAAGATGTTTAGGGGATCACGTTTCTGTATCTGGGAGATGGACGTATATCCGGATGTTGCCGTTGACCTTGGCTACATCAAGGTCGGTGGAATAAGTCATCGGGCTATAGGCGTGGTGGCGGACTGGTCCCGAAGAAATGCGGATTCGGTCATTGTGCTTGGTGAATGCATGCGTACTCGTTTGCTTGCCCGCGGTACCCCGAACGAAGCGATCGCCGTTGTACAGAATTGGGCTGATAGCACACAGATCGCTGTAGCTGCACGCAAGGCAGATGGCAATTCCCTGCTTCTGGTCTACTCAGGAAACCTGGGACTTGCACACGACGTGGAGACCCTGATCGGAGCCATCCGTAAGCTGCGCGAGGATGCACGCTTTCGTTTTCTCTTTCTTGGAGGTGGTTCGCGGCGCGCTGAGCTTGCATCATTCCTGCAAGCCGAAAACATCGCCTCTGTAGAACTGCGAGGATACGTTCCGAGAGCCGAGCTTGGTTCCAGCCTGAGCGCGGGCGACATAGGCATCGTGACGCAAAGAGAGGCCTGCTGTGGATCTGTCGTTCCCAGCAAAGTCTACGGCCTGCTCGCGGCTGGTCGTCCCATTTTGTTTGTGGGTCCGGGAGCTGCGACTCCAGCATCGATTGTGCGCCGTCACGCCTGCGGATGGCACATAGACAACGGCGCTGTCGAGGGATTAGTTAACCTTCTTAAACATCTGGCCGAACATCCTGACGAAATTTCAGCAGCCGGGAAGAATGGCCGGCTGGCCCTGGAACGAGAGTTTGATCGACCTCTCGGCACGGCTCGCATCATCGATCAGCTTATAGGAACCACGTCTTACCAACACAGCACTGCAAATAACGCGTACGCGGAACAGGTACCCCCCATCTCCGTCCCCTAGGAGAAAGTATGTCTCTTGCGCTTCTGCTCGGTGTCGTAAGCTTCGTTCTCTGCTTCCTGTTCACACCCTTGTGCAGGAACATCGCGCTGCGTTTCAATCTTGTGGACAAACCCGACGAAACACGCAAGCAGCACACGCTGCCCACGCCTCGAGTCGGCGGCGTTGCGATCATGCTTGCCTACGGTTGCACGATTGGACTCATGCTGATGATCGATCTTCACGGGGAGAAGATCCATATCCAGCATCACAGCCTGCTGCAGGTACTGTTACCACCGGCCGCTCTGATCTTTCTTGTGGGGCTACTCGACGACCTGTTTGACCTCACGCCGTTGGTCAAGCTTTTCGGACAGGTGGTTGGATGTGTGACCGCCTCTGTTCTTGGTTACATTCACGCTCCCGAAAGCTTCGCCTTCGGAACATTTCCCCATCCCTGGCTGAGTATTATCATCTGCACGTTTTGGCTGGTCGTGTGCACAAATGCCATCAATCTCATTGATGGAATGGACGGCTTAGCATCGGGCGTTGGCCTGATGGGCGCATTTGCCACACTTGCTGTTGGTTTGTACCAACACAATGTTGGCCTGGTTGTGGCAACCATGCCTTTGGCGGGTGCCCTTCTTGCGTTCCTGTTCTACAACTTCAATCCCGCGTCGATTTTCCTTGGTGACTGCGGCAGTCTAACGATCGGCTTTATGCTCGGAGCGATCTCGCTTACATGGCAACACCATGACGGCCCGACATTAGGAATGTTCGCTCCCATTAGTATTCTGGCTCTTCCCTTGCTTGACGTTTGCATTGCTGTCGCACGTCGTTACCTTCGACACAAACCGCTTTTTTCACCGGACCATGGACATATTCATCATGTAATGCAGGATCGTGGACATCATCCAAGAACGGCGGCACTTCTGTTGTATGCCGTATGCGCGGTTACGTCCTTGCTGTCATTCCTGGCGTATGTCACACCGCGAGGTTTCAGGATTGTTGTCATCGCCACGTTCGCCATTCTGATATTTGTCGCCATACGCTACCTGGACTATGTTGAGTTCCGAGCCGCACGCGAGGTACTTTCGTCTCGACATATGCGGAGACAGGTTGATGAAGAGATCTATGTCAGGGAACTGGAGATAGCTCTCTCAAATTTGAAGGACATCGATGATTGCTGGAATTTAGTAAAGAACTCATGCCAGAAGCTGGAGTTTGCAACGGCAGAAATGTACTTCAGAAATCATTACTTTGAAGCGGTTCTGCAGGAACAGGTTGATGAGCGGGATTGGTGGATGACGCTGCCGGTGGGCGAATGCGGTTATCTTCGCGTAAGCCGTTCAAATCTATTGGGAGGCAACAACATCATGATGGCTGCCCTCGACCGCTTGCAGCGAGGACTCGATAAGTGGGACCGGACTACCGCCCCTTCCGGTCGCGTTTTTGACACTGCTGCGTAACCGTTTGACATCGTGATCTTGCGCGCCGCGCGATCGTCCAGCGCCTTCGTACATGGTGACAATACTTGTGTTGGCAGGGTCCCAATAGTCAGCGTGGGCCATAAGGATATCTCCTGCCGCAACGGCGGCGACCAGTGCCGCTCGTGATTGCAACAAACGTTTGGCCTCAGCATCGTTCACAAGGATGCAACTGAATGCATTCGGGTAGTAGCTTCTGACGTCAGCGTCAGTCGCGGTCTCGTTGTGAAACAGAAACGACTTAAACGGAGCAGTGTAGGCGTAATGTCTGGGCGTGCTTTGCTCCGGTATAAGGAGGCTATCCGGAAAGGCCGCCGCCAGGCGTTGAAACATCGCCGCGTCCAGGGGACGGCCGTTCTGCTCGACGGTGCTATCCAGGTAAAACAACGTTGCGCCCCATCGATCGTGCGCATACCGAATCTTGCGTAGCATGTCCGCTTCCGCGTCTTTCGCACTCAATTGCACCTGCTGTGCACTGCCTCCCGGCAACAAGGTAAACCGTTGTGGGCGAACGCACACACCGACCCGGAATCCCGCATCGCGAAGGATGCTGAAGTATGCGTCATCCAGTTTCTTGCCGACATAACGTGATGCAGTATCCGTTATGACCGACTCCATCTCTGGAGCGGCCTTTGCAATCTGATCTGGAGCGCAGACATAACTTGTATTGTGGGGATATTGCTGTCCCTCGATATCCCAGGTGATCACTCCCTGGGCACTCAGCTTCTTAAGATTGCGCACAATCTCTGCGGCCTTCGTCAGAATGCGCGATTGAAAGAGCCTCTGGCCCTCGGGCGTGCGAAGATCCATGCCTGCGCCGAGGTAGTGACGAGGATTGGCTCCATCAGCACTGTCCGGTTGATCTGCTGTTGGCGAAGTCGCAAGGTATGCGGTGCCGATGACGCGTCGGTCTGTCCACTTCATTGTCGCGGGATACTGTAACGACCAGTTGGAGTAGGCATCGGCTGCCAGCGTATTCGTTGCGACCCCGCGCGACGCAAAACGCAGTGCGATCCGGAAAGAATCTGTTTGTCCTGGCAAGACGGGCCGGTCGTGTCGTGGGAGAAATTCCGGCAGGTTATCTGGCGTTGTCGTGCTTATCAACACAGAGTATGCAGCGTCTCCGGTTCCCGTCGGCCATAACATGCTGTACAGAGGCTTCGATGCATCGGGTGCGACGTCCACGACCTGACCTGCTCCGAAGTCGGCGACTGTAACGGAAGGTGCCGATGTATTCGAACCACCTTGGGGGTAACTGGCGTTCACGAACCCGCGGGGCAGTGTCGGGAAGTGCAAGGCAAGTGGGTAGACCGATGCTCCGTCCAAAATCACGCCTGAGTTTGGACGATTCCATTCGCTGATATTGATTTCTAAAGCATCAGATTTTTGTGAGAACTGTATCTTGATTGTTCCCCATCGGAAGTTGTAGGTTTCAGTTTTCGACGCGGCATCCCAGTTCGTTCCTTGGTTACTCTCACCCCAACCGTCCGTCGTAAGTACGTGACCGGAGCGGTCGGTAACCTTCATGTGTCCGATGTGGATTCGTTCCTGCTGGAAGCGACTCGTGTCGGCAAGGACAACACCGTTGTACGTGAGGCGATCAATCCCTTTCGTCCCGTATGTAACAAGCAGTTGTGCATGACATAGAGTCGAAGCGGCAAGCAGCGAAACGCATATGGCCCGACGAATGCGGGTGATCCGAAGGGGAGAATGCATGAGCAGTTCCGATCTTGTTTTTCGATTTGATTCCAAATTGACAAGGATGGAGCCTTCTGAAAAGGGTACTGTTTTAATTTGCGTGTTCAGCCTCTCTGCAACCTACCGAACCACGTAGCAAGCGAGTGTCCAAATACTTAGTTCCGAAGGAATAATGTCTTGGGTTTCGTGCTATCACAAAAGTTGCTCTTTCATTTGCGGATGCACTGGCGGCCAAAGGTACTAAGTGCAGTACGCAGGCTGTATTGGAAGACTCTCGGGATGACGATCGGTGCAGACGCACGACTGTCGCAGATATTCGTCACGTGGCCTCACCGTGTTTCATTGGGAAGCCGCGTTAGCCTCGAGCATGGGATTTACTTCAACGCGGCCGGGGCACACGCTCCGGGTATAGCGATTTCCCTTGGGGATGGCACCTTTGTCGGCAGCGGATGCGAATTCAATGCAATCCAGGGTATCTCCATCGGTGCGAACTGCCTGATTGCAAGCGGTTGTCGCTTCATCGATCACAACCATGGCATTCAAGCCGGCAAACTTATGAAGCTTCAAGAGGAGATTTCGTCGCCGATCCAGGTCGGCACAGACGTTTGGATTGGCGCGAACTGCATCATCTTGAAAGGCGTTTCCATTGGAGATGGAGCGATTGTTGCCGCTGGATCGGTCGTTACAAAATCTGTTGCTTCCTACACAATCGTGGCTGGTGTTCCAGCCCAGTTCATCAAGTCGCGAGACGTGAATAGCTAAACAATCGACCGGAATGCCGCCAGAAGCTTCGCCGTCGACTTATCCCAGGTAAAGTCCGCGGCACGCACACGCCCCCGCTCCACCAGCGCCGCCCGCGCGCTTTCATCGCGAAGCAGTTCGACGATGGTTTGGACGTGTGCTTCCGCATCGGCAGGTGATAGGAGCACACCTGCGTTGCCTGCAACTTCCGGTATGCCGGTTGTGTCACTGCTGATGACAGGAGTACCGCTCGCCATTGCCTCGATCACCGGCATGCCGAAGCCATCGTAGAGCGTTGGAAACCATACCAGTGTTGCGGCCTGGTACAGGGCCACGAGCTGTCGCTCTTCCTGGAAGCCAGCTAACACACACCGGTCTCCAAGCACTTTCGCTCGAGGGAGGTAAGTCTCGTCAACGTGATTGATGACGACGAGGACAACGTCAGGAACAGCCGCCGCGATAGCTGGCCACGCATCAAGGATCAGGTCAGCATTTTTTCGAAACTGCAAGCCTCCTGGCACGAGTACAAATGGCTTGCCCACTACCCCAAGCTGATGCAGGATCGCCTTTCCCTCTTCATCCGCAGGCGCAAAAAAGCTGTCCGACGCAGCGTTTGGCACGACGCACAATCGGTCTCTCAGATTCGGAAAAAAATGAGCTGTTCGTTCCGCAGCAAAATGGGAAATCATCTGGAGCATATCCACTTCTCGTTCGAGCCGAGCGAATAGCAGACGCCATTTCAAACGCTGCTTCATCAGCCATACGCTCTGACGATGAGCCCCGGCTTCGAAATGCTGCGCGTCATGGCAGGTGACGACGAGACGCGCTTTGCGTACCGGCACATACGACTCCGCCGTGCAATGAACCAGATCAACCTCGCTCCAGTAATGCTCGGCGGCGGGTCGATTCGTCAGCACCCATCGCAACTGCTGGGCAGAGGTGTCTGATTTGAAGAAGTGGTATTGGTACGATTGCCACAGGTCCCCGACGAGCGGGATCACTCGAGCGTGGTCCGCAGGATCCGCAAGGACGTGCAGATTGACATCGGGTGTTGCATGCAGGCGTTCTGTAAGCTCACGGGAAACTCGCCCAACACCGGTAGACCGATAGATGTTCCGCAGGTGGACGTAGGAAAGGATGTTCACCAATCACCCGGATGCGCAAAAGAAGCGACCTCATTATAGCTTTGGCTCGCCCAATAACTGGCCGTTCCGTGCCGGCGAGAGTGTGGCACATAAATTCATTGCGTGCTGACGGCATGTGACGTAGACTTGCGGCCACCCGTTACCCTGATCGCCACCAGTCATTGGATTGAGTCATAGGAGTCTGCGGTGCCGCTTTATCTAGTCCAGGAAGACCAGGTTGAGATAGGCAGCGTTTCGCGTAAAACTGCGGCTGCGTTTTACCGGCCTCAACTGGATGTCGTTCGTTTCTTCGCCTTCCTCGCGGTGTTTATCCACCACGCAATTCCCCGCACAGGTTCAGGGAGCGCTCGCGAAACATTCGCTGACTCCATGGGCTTTGGACTGTGCCTGTTCTTCGTCCTGAGTGCATACCTCATCACTCTGCTGCTGACTCGAGAACATGAGGCCACCGGCTCCATCAATATGGGCGCCTTCTATGTCCGCCGCATTCTGCGTATATGGCCACTCTATCTGTTAGGCCTTTCCATCGGTGTCGCTCGGGCGTTCCATCATAGTGTGTTGCACGAACAGAAAACCTGGTTCATTGCAGCTCTTCTGTTCGCGGGAAACCTTGTAATTCCCGGTGCCATCCTCATGTCGCATCTGTGGAGCATCTCCATTGAGGAGCAGTTCTACCTCTTCTTTCCCGCATCCTGCAGATTCTTTGGACTGCGCGGCATGCTGGTGATTGCATGCATCTTAATTCTTCTGTCCAACCTGACCTTGATCCATCTGGCACATATACAAGCAGACCCGGACGTCAGTATCTGGTTCAACAGTTTTGTCCAATTCGAAATGTTTGCAACTGGGATTCTGCTGGCACTTGCGGATCGATCGCTACCGCGATGGAGCGTCCCAGTCAGCCTCTTTGTTGTGGCCGCCTGCATTGGTGGGTGGATGCTGGCCGCGGGCCATTTCCACTTGAAAAGCATGGGGAGCAAAGCGGATTCTGCGGCATCACTATGCAGTGGTTACGCTCTTGTAGCCATCGCATGTGGACTGTTGATCGTCGCCTTTCAGCAACTGCCATCTCCGCGCCCTTTCATCTATTTCGGAAGAATCTCGTACGGCCTATACGTGTTTCACCTACCAGTCCTGGCAGCGGTAACGTCGCATGTACACGGTCTGGCCGGCTCGGCCCTGACATTGCTACTGACCTTCGGTGTCGCCGCAATCTCGTACCGCTATTTCGAAACACCCTTCCTCCGGCTGAAACGGCGGTTCGAGCGTATCGAGACCTTCGCGCCCTAGATAGTCCCCGCCCGTACAGACGCCTCATATCGCTTTGCATTCATCAGATAAAACGCGGTCAATAACAAATCAATTCCGGCGTTTGTCACATCACACGCCGGTTGACATCCTGATCCCTGGATGAAATGCTGCTCGGTAAATTGATGGCTTGACACAGATTTGGGGCGTATATATGGATCTAGCTCCATCCTGGCTGATTGGTTCGAAATAGATGTTCTGCTGCTGAAAGTCATCGTGGTGGTGCCATCTTTATGAATCCCGAGTTCGCACCACTCTCGACCTGCGTTCTAATTTCAGGATCTTCTGACCTGCTGAACGCTGCACATCGCCTCGAAGAGATTGGGCGTCAATGCGGGCAAGAAAACATTGAAGCGCGATTGCGTTTCCTGCTTACAGTCCCATACTTCGGGAATAAGATCCCCCACGCAGTCCTGCTCTATGACCAGGAAAATGAACTCTCGGCTGCGGTAATTATTCTCGAATATCGTTGGCAACAATTAGGTCTTGGCATATTCGTTCCAATGGACCCTGACGGCGATCTCACCGTGCTCGCGGCTCCAGAACTCCAGTCGGCAGCAGCCGGCAAGGCCGCAGCATTCTTAATGCAAAAGCAGGCACGCGCCGTATATCTCGTCGCACGTTCTGATGGCACAGGAGAACGTATTGCGGGCATGCCACCCATCACAGTCCTCCATCGCGATCTACGGAGGACATTGCCACTGCTGGGCTCGTTGGATGAAACGCTCGCGTCGATGGGTTCCAGGAGCCGGCGAAATCTTCGCAACTTTGCTCGGCGCGCAATCAAGGAGTTCGGTGCGGTTTTCTATCCAGACTGCGACATATCCGAAGAAAATCTCATCGAGATAAACCAGGTGTGCGCCTACCCGGTCCCCGATTGGGTCTCCTCCTGGCGATATCACAGCGCTCATACTCTGGGAGGTTTTGTTGGTGGCTTGCGCGCAGCGAACGGGGAATGGTTATCCCTGCTTGGAGGTCGCCGCTATGGTGACACGACCATCATTGATTGGCAGATGAATCGCATTGACCTCGGTTCTATCTCGATCGGCACCGCCATGCGGTACTTTCAAACGGAACACGAAATTGCAATGGGCTGTAAGTGGTTGCAGTTCAATGGCAGCACGGCACACTCGATACAGAACGCCTTCCAACGAGAGACCGTGACAGATCTTCTATGGATGCGTTCCCCGTATAGACTCAGCTTCATCCGTCGGCTCTGGGCAAAGCTGCTTCCCGACTCAAATCGTCTGAAGGCGATGCTAATAGGCAACGATAGATCGCTGAGCCTCTTGCCAGGTGAAGTGCCACAACCAAAGATAGACTCCACCTCCATTGAAGGAAACGAAAACTCTATATCTTCCGTCGAGAAGAACAGGGCTGTTGTAGCCTCGCGGTAACAGAATAGGTCGAGTTACGAAAAACTCTTTGCTCTGAAGTTGTACATGTCACCGCATACATGATCGCTGTGAGGAGACCTACCGCATGAAGACCAGCGATGCCGCCGCTCCGACGACAACACGCCGAATATTGGAGGCCGTCAAAAGGCCTCTTCGAAGGCTCTTAGGTAAGCCTCAGCCGCCAAATGTAAAGGCGAAACATGACTTTGACATAAAGTACGGCGTAGATACCAGTGGCTTGGTAGACGGTCGAGACCTCCACTCTGGGCATCAGAACGATCAATTTATTACCGCTTACTTCGGCGTACCACCATCGCGTCTTACCAATGCGTTCGAACTCTGGCAACGGACGACCCAGCGAACAGCCTCCCAGTACCGCTTTATCGATGTCGGTTGCGGCAAAGGTCGGGCTATTCTACTGGCATCGCAATTCGGATTCCGGGATATCTTTGGAATCGAACTGCAGCCAAATCTCGCTGAGATAGCAAGTGAGAACGTGCAACGGTGGAGGGAACGAGAAAGCATTCCCATGGATGTCTCTATTCTCTGTGGCGATGGCCCATCCTTGCTTCCTCAGCTTCTTGCAGGACCAGTTTTGATCTACCTCTACAACCCATTCCAGGGTCCGGTTCTTAAGGCTTTGCTCGACAGCATCATCCATCAGAGCGACAAATTTTCGGGTCCCATTGATGTGCTGTATCTTTATCCGGAATATGAGGATGTCTTCTCTGAATTCCCTCGTTTTCAAAAGATATGCCGCGAAGAGATCGGCATTTCAGAAGAAGATCGAGACGATGGTCTTTCAGCGCCACTCGATCCGTGCTCGCTATATCGAATTGAATCCCAAGGAACCACGATCTAACGTTTGTTACGGCGAATCATGGGAAGAGACATTGACCGGCGTTAGTGATACCTGACGACGAATGTTCCCGGTTGCGCCCGAACGAATGCATACGAGAGGCCGGCGACAGTTCGCTTTTCCCAGCTGGCATTCTGCCCATCGATAGTAATGGACGCTAGATCTCCAGCGCCGGAATGAATTGGCAACATTGCTTCGAGACCATTCCCTCCGATACCTGCACAGATGGAAAAAGAGAGTTGGTTATTGGACCACTTCATATCGCGGAATTGTGACGCGTTCCGGCCATCGAGCCATGTCAGCAACTGCTCCGCATTGATCACCGGAACATGGCGTTTTTGTGCCGAGGAGATGATGGCATCTGCACTGGGCGATTTCCTCTCATCGTTGTGCATGTTCGCCATAAATACGCCGAAGTATTCTGGGCTTCTCAAGGCATTGTCGAGTAGGGCATCGACAGTGAACGGATAGGTCTGGCCGGATTCATCCGTCATTTGCGTTGCGGCTTGATACACGTCAATCAACCTCCCGTCGCGGCGCGTGAAGCGCATGGGTAATCCAGAACCGGTAAACAAACCCGGTTTATCTTTTACCCACTTGGCGGGCCAATAGTAGTAGTTAGTGTCGAGCCGGATGTGATGGTCCAGTTCCACCTGGGGCTGCGTATCATAATCGCCCCAGGTAATGCAGTCCGTTCGATTGCTGACCGGTGCAGGAACCCCGGGGTACTTCATTGCAAAGCCTTCGAGTTGCTGGGAATACAAGGCATCCGCGAAATCGCGATCGACCAGATGTCTTTCAACGCCGTCTTCCCCGCGCACGACTTTTGTTGGCCAGTCCGTACATGCCGTGTAGACATGCAGGCCAATCTCAAAACCCTGCTTCACCAAATCAGCGGCCTGCTCTGAAGAGATGGAACCGACAAAGATATGTGAGGTCGCTCGGATGCACTCCCAGTTCTCCAACGAACAGCCTTTTGCACTCTTCCGCTGATAGTCGCGAAAGCGCCCCGCGGTCCCACCGTGTCCATGATCGTCTCCCGTCATGACGACCACTGCCTTAAGCCCCCGCGGCAAGTACCAAAAGCGCGGAAGAGGTTTCTTGTTCGCATTGAGCGTAATGATCAGATTGGCCAGCAGCCTCTGCTGCATGTCCGCTTGCGGGATGGCTATATTCTCCGGATCCACCCAGTCTGGCTGAGGATCTCTTTCACTCGCTCCGTAAAACAGGTCGCTTGACCTGATAGGCAGTAGGCCGTCTCGTTCATGACCGGACCAGTCTGGATTGCCTTGCCGTGTGTAGACGATGGATTTCGCCAGGTCGTAGCTGAATACGACGGTTTTACCTGTTCCAAACTGAACAGAGCTAACTGCCGGGAATTGCGTCGCGGTTTTTGCGTCTTTGTACAGGGTGGCAAAGACATCTGCATTGTCGGCAACAAGTTGATCCGCATCGCCGTGGAACTGGATCGCCTGCCGTACCAGTCCTGCTCCAGTAGGCTTGTTCGAATCGATCTTTAAATAGCCCCCGTGTTGAAGTGGCTCGTTTGGCCCTGCTGGTTGTGTCTTGTACCCAAACTCTCCCGCTACGTTTTTCGACGGGCGCATCAGAATTAAATTTCCGCCACCTCTCACCCAATCGGCGAGCAATTTGGCATGACCATCATCGACCGGCATTTCGCCCACGATCGCAACGTCATGTCGCGCAAGATCGGACCCTGAAAGTTCCGCGATGTCTGCAGTATCAAACTCATTCAGACCTTCATTACGAAGGATTTCAGCGTAGTACTGACTGAATCCGTTTGACTGGCTTGTGATGAGCAGGAGAGGACCGCCTGGTCCCTGAGAAAGTGATGCAGGACCCTGGATGCCAGTGGTGAAACTCCATTGAACTTCCTGTGTGAGCGAATGTCCATATTTGTCTACAATCCCCTGTTGGCCATCATGAAGAGTCGCTCGATAGGTCGTGCCTTCATGGAGCGCTGTATCGGGAAGAAACACGGCTGTATGTGCGGTGTCGTCGTAACTGACTGAGCCCGAGATTGCAGCGCCATGTTCATCACGCAACGTGACCGTGGCGGTACTTATTGTTATGGGGGACATCTCTTTGCTAAAGGCAAGTGTGATGGCAGTATTCGGCTCAACACCGACTTCGTCAGCAAAGGGATAGACATGAATGAGCCGCGGCTTTTCGAAGAATCCGCGAATCAGAAATGCGATACAACCGATGCTTGCTACGACCGCTAAAATCCCAAAACACCAAGTGATCCGTCTGAAACTAAACACAGAACGAGCACAGCTCCTCAATGTGGCCTAAGGCAGGAAAAACAAAGTACAACAGGGGAGTGCGTTATTTATACGACATGGACTGCGCTCGTGTCTCCCGAAGGTGAAGATACGGATATTAGTTTTCAAGATCTGATTTGGTTTACAACGAAGCTATGAAATGTGGATTTTGGCTGTACATATCTGTAAGTACAACCATAGGCGGCCGTCAGATCCTGCAATAGAAAGCCCCGGACGAGTCCGGGGCTTTCTATTGCAATGCTGAGTTTGAGTTAGAAGGTGAACTTCGCAATGAACTGCATCTGGCGCGGTCCATACAACGTGTTACCCGTGCTGGACTGAGCGCCAAAGTTGTTCGGATCGTTCGAGCCGACGAACGGGATAATGCAACCCGCTGCGGTCGAACCGGTCGGTACTGCGACAGTCGGGCAAGTGAAGGTCGTTCCACCCGTACGGGGAGTGGTGGGGGTGGCTCCCTGTGCCATGAACTGCGAGTAGGTCGAGTTCACACCCGTAACGATCTTGTGGTTGAGCAGGTTGAAGGCTTCAGCCGAGAGCTGCAGCTTCATCCGCTCGAAGATCGGGATATCGCGGGTAATGCGGAAGTCGAAGTTGTTGTATCCCGGTCCGTAGATCGAGTTACGTCCAATCTGCGGCGGACGTCCGGTCGTAGCTGCACCCGAGCTGGAGCTCATCGCTCCACCGTAGATGTTGCCGCCCGAACCGCCAGTGATGGTACCGCTCATACCCAGGAAGATCGGCTGCCCGCCCGACGCGGTATCGGTACCGGAGAACTGGAAGCCATCCACAATCTGCTTCACCCAGACATTGCTCATGAAGATGCGCGGCTGGTAGGTGAAGCTGAGCGTCATGCGGTTGCGGATATCGATATCCGAGTTGCCGTTTTCCAGACGCACGTTGTTCGGATCCAACGGGGTGTCGCCACCATAGAACGTTCCGTTCGATCCCTGAACCTGACCCGTATCCGTAGCGTGCGACCAGGTGTAGTTCATCAGGACTTCAAGTCCATTCTGGAAAGGACGGCGAAGCGTCACGCCCAGGCCGTTGTACCAGGTATTGGCAACGCTGAAGCCCGTGTTGTACGAGGTGAGCGTCGGAACAATACGATCCGAGACCAGGTAGTAAGGAACCGTCAGAACCTGCGTCGTGGAGTTGCTGGCATCCTTCACCTGGAAGGAACGAAGACCATGCGGCGTCTGTCCTACGAGGTTTGCGTCAAGGAACACCGGCAAACGCATACCGCGCGTTCCCACGTAGCCCACGGAGAGGCTCATGTGAGCGGGGAGCTGCTGTTCAACGGAGAGACTGGCTTCATGCGCGAGCGGCGGAACGAAGTTCGGATCGAGACCGTGGAAGCTCTGCGAACCGAGCGTCTGTGAACCACCCACAACAGGAGCTGGCGCACCGGACGGACGAAGCTGACCGGAGATATCCGGCCCCGGAGGCGTGAACGGCAGGTTCGGGAACTGAATGCCTGTTGCCGCAGCGGATGAAGTGGTGCAGGTAGAGGCGCAACCGTTGTAGTTGTAGTTCACCTGGATCACGCCGTTTTCCACGCGCATCGCGTAGTACGTCGAACCCTGGTTCAGACCGGAGAACAGACCGTAACCACCGCGGACCACAGTGCCAGGATGCGGGTTCCATGCAAAGCCCACTCGCGGCGACCAGCGGTTCACATTCTTAATCGTCGACGAGTAGTACGTGGAAAGCGCGCCGTAGTTCGGGTTGTTCTTGATCGGCGGAGGCGTAACCTGAAGATCCCAGCGAACGCCTGCGTTCAGCGAGAAGGTCGGTGTGATCTTCCACTGATCTTCCACAAACGCATCGAACATCTTGAAATAAAAGTCATCCTTACCAGCGTTTGCAGCGTTGTTCACGATGTCAGTGGTCTGCACCAACGTGGTGAAGTGATAACCAGCATACGGATCCGTGTTGCCTGCCACACCGTGGAACACGTCCGAGGTGTAGTTCGCGAAGTTTGCCGCATTCGTCGAACCGGAATAAGCGTAAACACCGCCACCCTGGAAGAGGTTAATCATGACCTCGTGAACCAGGTTGAAGTCGCCACCGAACTTGAAGGTGTGACGGCCGCGCGTGGTGGAGAACACATCCGTGATCTGCATGCGCTTTTCGTCCGGCTCAGCGGTACGGGGAAGCGCATTCGGCATGCCGTAAGTGAAGGTACCGATCGCAACCGAAGGAGCAGGAGCATTCGCACCTGCGGTTTCAAGATCGCGACCGAGCTGGAAGTGAATCTGGTTCACGCTGCGATCGCTTACCTGCGTGGTCAGGCCAGCAACCAGGAAGCGCTCGTGATAGCTGGTCGGTGCGTTGGTCGAAGGCGACGAACCGCTGAACGTGTTCGCGGTCGAATAACCGTAAGTCGAATCAAAGTTCGCCCAGTTGAAGTTGACAAACATATCGTTGTGCTTCGAGATATGCCAGTCAATACGCGGGAAGAACAGGTTCTGCTTCTGGAAACGTGTCGGCGCGCCAAACGCGTTGGTGTTCACGAAGTTGATCGCCGCAGTGCACTGTGCCGCCGTAATGAAGGGCGAGCACTGGGTCGGCGAAATGATGTTCGTCGACGAGGTGGTGCCGGTCGGGGTCAGCGTGATGGTGTTGTTGTTGTAGTACAGCGCTTTACCTACACGGCGGAAGCCATCATAGGTGAAGAAGTAGAACAGGCGATCCTTGATAATCGGTCCACCCACCGAACCACCGAACTGGTGCTGCTGGTGTACAGGCTGCGTCAACAGGAACGACTTCGCGGAAGTGTTCGTCGTGTTGTACAGAGCGGTCCACTTAGTCTGCGGATCAAGAGCATTCAGCGACGGATAGCGCAGGTAGTAGAACAGGTCACCGTGGATCTGGTTGGTGCCGTTCTTGGTGATGGCGTTCACCTGTCCGCCGGCAGCCTGACCGAACTCAACCGAGTAGTTCGACGTGTTCGCCTGGAATTCCTTGATGGAGTCAACCGAGTAAACATACGGAGCACCCGAAGCGCGACCACGCGCTTCGCTGAACAGCATCTGGTTGTTGTTTCCACCGTCAACGTAGTTCTGGTTGTACAGGCCGCTGATGCCGTGGAAGCTGACCAGACCGCTGCCGCCGTCTGGCGTCACGTTCGGTGTCAACAGAACGAACGAGCTCCAGTTACGGCTGTTCACCGGCAGGTTGCCGATCAGGTTCTGGTCCACCACCTGCGACACTTCGGTCTTTTCCGTGTCCAGAATCGGCATTTCGCTCGTCACCTGAACTTCAGTGGAAGTACCGGCTGCAGCAAGCGCCGCGTCCACCGTCAGCGTCTGGCCGACGTTTACTACCAGGTCCTTGCGGTCTACCTTGCCAAAGCCGACGCCGGTCGCGATGACCTCGTACTTACCGGGCTGCAAAAACTGCACCAGGTAGTCGCCCTTGCTGTTGGTCGTGATATCACGGCGAACACCAGTGTCGGTGTTGATGACAGTGACGGCTGCATTCGGCACAATGGCACCGGTCGAATCCGTCACAGTACCGGAGATGTTACCCACACCGGCTGTCTGCGCAAATGCGGTTGCGGCGCTGAGGCTACAGGCGAGTACCGCCGTGGCCCAGAGCTTCGTTGTTCCCATGTTGTTCTTCAACTGGCGACTCCTGCAAACTTTCTTGCAAATCTCCGCGGCACTTCAGGCGGCTGCGGGTTCAAAAACTTTCGCCGTACATCGGCGATTTTTTGCGCTTCGATCGAGTATTTTCTTCCGTTCAAGTAAGTCGAAAGCGCAAATTAGGGTGATATTTCTACGGTCGAGCAGGCTTACACCCTATGTCAAGCACGAATTATGAAAAGAAAGTGAACGGACGCAGGTTGTCGCAGGAAAACCCGTACTTCTATGGCAGAATGTACGAATTTCCTAAAAATCATAGGCTTACGGCTGTTTCAGCCGTCGCGACTAATGCAACTTATCCGGAATAACAGCGTGCTGCAAAAGTAGTTCAAACGGAACTATCCGCAGCGTATTTTCGTGCGTCGCTTCCAGCACTACAGGGCATGCCGCACCCGCCTCAAAAACCTGCAACCAACGTGCGGCGCATACACACCAGCGATCGCCCGGCTTCAAGCCCGGAAAGCCAAACTGCGGCATCGGAGTGCTCAGGTCGTTGCCCAGGCGCTGGGACGCGGCAAGGAACTCCTCAGTGACCACGCAGCACACGGTGTGCACACCAACATCGTCCGGACCGGTGTCGCAGCATCCGTCCCGGTAGAAGCCGGTCATGGGATCGCAGCCACATGTCTGCATCGGCTGGCCCAATACGTTCTTCGATTCCGCCTTGACGGGTTCCACAAAAGACATGCGACACTCCTTGTTCCAGTATAGGAGCGAGACAGAGCCATCGCACAGCCGGTACAACTGTGAGCATGTTTCTGCGACGCTTCCTTCTCGCTGCTCTCGCTCTTATCGCGGTTTCGCTCTCGGCACAGCAACCATCCGTCCCGCACAAAGAAGCGATCCGTCGCGTAGAAGCCGGCATCACGGCGCTGCAGCGCTGGTACGTGCAACGCACGGGGTTGTATCAGACCACCGGATGGTGGAACTCTGCCAACGCCATCACCATGTTGGTGGATGCGATGCACGCGGGCCTGCCTCACGCGAACGAAGCAATCGTAAGCAACACCTTCACGCAGGCTCAGATCGTTGTGCCCAAGTCGGAACAGACCGGCGAACTGGCAAAGATGAGCGGCAATACCGGTTTCCTGAACGAGTTCTATGACGACGAAGGTTGGTGGGCGCTCGCGTGGATCGACGCCTATGACCTCACATCCAAGCCACAGTACCTCGCCATGGCGCAGTCCATCTTTCACGACATGCAGGGCGGATGGGACGACACCTGTGGTGGCGGCATCTGGTGGAGCAAGAAGCGACACTACAAGAATGCCATCGCGAACGAACTCTTCTTTGACGTTAGCGCGTCGCTTGCACGTCGCGGGACGCATACAGATCGTGCAGATGCACTCGCATGGGCAAAGAAGGAGTGGGCGTGGTTCCAGTCCTCTGGCATGATCAACGACGACCATCTGGTGAACGATGGCCTTGAGATCAACAAGTCAACAGGCGCATGCCGCAACAACAAACGCAACGTGTGGACGTATAACCAGGGCGTTGTACTCGGAGCACTAGCGGAGTACTCACGCGCCACGCACGATGCCACAGCACTTACCGAAGCACGGACTCTGGCCGATGCCGGGCTCACGCATCTCACCGACAACAACGGCATCCTGCATGACACCTGCGAGCCCAAGTGCAGAGCCGATGCGAACCAGTTCAAGGGCATCTTTGTGCGCAACCTACGCATTCTCGATCACGAGCTACACGAACCCCGCTATCGTGCCTTCTTTGCCACCAACGCAACCAGCATATGGGAGCATGCGCGCAACGAAAAGGATCAGCTTGGCGTTGCCTGGAACGGACCTCCCACAGAACTCAACGCAGGCACACAAGTTTCCGCGTTGGACGCACTCGTAGCAGCCGCAAGTGATCGATAGAAAACTGGCTAGAAAACAACGTGCAAAAAGAAAGCGGCCACTGAAAAGTGGCCGCTTCATTCCTGCTGCGAAAGAACTACTTCGCGTCCAATGCCAGCTGCTGCTGATATTCCTCGTAGGGCCCCTTGTGATCGGTGATCTGGCCATGCTCGAAGTGCCAGATACGCGTGCCCACTTCCTCAATCAGATCCTGATCATGCGTGACGAGCAGGACAGTGCCTTCGTACTTTTGCAGCGACTGGTTCAGCGCATTGATGCTTTCCAGGTCGAGATGGTTCGTCGGTTCATCCAGGATCAGGATGTTCGGCTTCTGCATCATCAGTTTGCAGAACAGCAGACGTGCAGCCTCTCCACCGGAGAGTGCGTCGGTCTTCTTCAAACCTTCTTCACCGCGGAACAACATCTGTCCCAGGATGCCGCGAATCTCTTCCGTGGACTTCTTCGGATCGAAGCCGTGCAACCACTCTGACACTGTGGTTCCGTGTTGAATGGCAGCCTTATGGTCCTGAGCAAAGTAACCAATCTGCGCTTCATGGCCCCACTTCACTTCGCCCTGCGTGCGCGGGAAATCATTGTCCTGCAGATCAGGCATGCCGCTCAGCAACGATTTCAAAAGTGTCGTTTTGCCGGTACCGTTACGGCCCATCAGGATTACCTTTTCACCACGCATCAACTGCGACGTGAATGGTTTGAACACTGGTCCTGACGTGCCATCGGGAGCAGGCGTGTCATAGGTGTGTGTCACGCCTTCCACTTCCAGCACATGCTTACCGCTGGGGCGCAGCATGTCAAAGCGGATGAACGGGCGTTGAATGTTAGAGCGCGCCAGGTCCGTCGTGGCAAGACGCTCCACTTCCTTCTTACGCGAATTCACCTGCGACGACCGAGTACCAGCGCTGAATCGCGCGATGAAGTCGTTCAACTGCGCAATCTTCTTCTCGCGCTCTTCATTCTGCGATTCAATGCGAGTGCGAACGCTGACCTTCTGCATCACCATGTCGTCATAGCCACCGGTGTAGGTGATGATCGTTTGGTAATCGATGTCTGCCGTGTGCGTGCAGACCGCGTTCAAGAAGTGGCGATCGTGCGAGATCGTAATGAGTGTTCCGCGATACGCCAGCAGAAAGTCCTGCAGCCAGTGGATCGACTCGAGATCGAGATAGTTCGTCGGTTCGTCCAGCAGTAGCGCATCTGGTTCGCCGAACAGCGCCTGCGCCAGCAACACGCGGACCTTCTGGCCGCCCTGCAGCTCGCTCATCTTGCGCTCATGCACTTCATTGGGAATGTCCAGGCCCTGCAGCAGGATGGCCGCATCGGCCTCCGCTTCATAGCCGTTCTCATCGCCAACAACGCCTTCCAACTCGCCCAGGCGGATGCCGTCGTCGTCGGTCAGTTCGGCCTTGTTGTACAGGATCTCGCGCTCTTCCAACGCGGCCCACAGCGGCGCATTGCCCATGATAACGGTATCGATCACGCGATACGCGTCGAACGCATACTGGTCCTGCTTCAGCACGCCAAGCTTGCGCGGACGCACAACGGTGCCCTTCTGCGCTTCCAGTTCGCCAGTAAGGACCTTCATGAAGGTCGACTTACCCGCGCCATTGGGACCGGTCAGGCCGTAACGACGGCCTGCAATAAACTGCGTGGAAACGTCCTCAAAGAGAATCTTCGAGCCGTACCGCATCGTGACATTCGAGACAGAGATCATCACTTCAATTCTCTCATGTGGCGAATAGCGAACGAAACCCTACCCGCACCGCCCTTCTTCTGGTGCAAAATATCCATTTTGGGTCGGTGCCTAAGGACTAGCGCAGCAGTTTGCGCAGGGCTACGAAGAGTAACTGTAACCACCGAAGTTGCCATGCGATGATGGCGTGCATGACGACATGGCTGCGATTCCTGTTCTCCTTCCGAGGAACCGTTGCGCGGCGGCCATTTGCCGTAGCTGCAGTGCTTCTGGTGATGGTCAAGTACGGCATTGATTCCGCAGTGGCCGCGGATTTCGGCGTGCCTTGGCACATAACCGCATATGTGATGCCAGCGTCGACCGTAAACAGCGTCAGCATGATGCATCTGCATCCAGCGCTGTTCGCCCTTCTATGGGCGATTGCGATTCCGTTCTTCTGGGCGGGCGTTTCGCTCACGTTGCGCCGTCTTCGCGATGCCGGTCTGCCGTCCGCGCTGCTGGCGCTGTTCTTCATCCCCGTCGCCAACTTCCTGCTATTCCTTACGCTCTGTCTATCGCCTACGCAACGCGAGGACGACTCGGAAGAGGACGAAGCTTTCGTCTATCGCCCCAACGCTCCCGTGATGGGATTCACCCTGGCTGTTGGCCTGGGGATTGTGCTGGTGTGGTTCTCCGCTCGTTTTCTGGCGCAGTATGCGTGGGGGCTGTTCCTGGGCGTGCCATTCGCCATCGGCTTTGTAACTTCCTGGTTCCTGAATGCGCGCAAGGTCCGTTCATCGACGCTGACCTCGGGAGTTGCTTCAACCGCTGTGCTGGTTGTGGGTGCGTGCCTGCTGCAGTTTCGCCTGGAGGGCGTGATTTGCCTGATCATGGCAGTACCGCTTGCCGTTCCACTCGCCGTCGGTGGCGCCATGGTGGCTCGAGCCTGCCTGCTGCGCAGCGCAGAGAAACTACTGCCTCATACTGGAAGTCTGTCTTTGTGCGTCGGCATTCTTCCAATGCTCATGCTGATGGAACATGGGGTGGCCCCGCAGCCGGGGATCCGACCCGTGACCACGAGTATTGTGGTGAATGCTCCCGTTGACCGCGTGTGGGACAACGTCGTCGCATTCCCTCCGCTGCCAGCGCCCAACGAATGGGTCTTTCGCACTGGCATCGCGTATCCCACCGGAGCAACGATCACCGGCACGGGCGTAGGTGCGGTGCGTCGTTGTCGCTTCTCCACGGGCGACTTTGTGGAACCCATCACAGTGTGGGACCGCAATCACCTGCTTGCATTTGACGTGGCAGAGCAGCCCGCCGCGATGGCCGAAATCACGCTTGGTGCGGGGCCTCTGCACACGCCGCACATTGAGCGCAATTACCTTCGTTCACACCACGGACAGTTCCGTCTGGTCGCGCTGTCAGCCAACCAGACGCTATTGGAAGGCACTACCTGGTACCAGGACTACTTCTGGCCGCAGGCATACTGGCGACCATGGTCTGATGCCATTATTCATCGCATTCATATGCGCGTATTGCAGCATGTGAAACAACAGGCTGAAGTGGCCACTACCGTGGCCACAACGCCGTAGCTACCAGGCGCTCTTCACCACACCGCCGTCCACGCGTACTGGCGAACCATTGGTTCCACTTGCCTGCTCACTGCAAAGGTAGACAGCCATAGCGGCCACTTCCTCTACCTTGGCCAATCGCTTATTCAGGCTCGAAGGACGGTCCGTCGCGATGAATTGCTTTTCCACCTGCTCTACGGTGATGCCCTTTTCCTTCGCAATCTTCTCCATCATTGCGGTGACGCCTTCACTCTCCGTGGGGCCGGGCAGCAGACTGTTCACCGTCACGCCGCTCGCTGGAATCGTCTCTGCAATGCCGCGCGCCAACGCAATCTGCGCCGCTTTCGTCACGCCGTAGTGCACCATTTCTGGAGGAATCTGCACACCACTTTCGCTGGAGACAAACAACACGCGTCCCCACTTGCGTTCCAGCATGCCAGGTAAGTACTGCCGCGTCACACGCACGCCGCTGAGTACATTCGTATCCAGAAAACGCATCCACTCTGCGTCATCAATCTCAAGAAACGGCTTCGTCTCAAAGATGCCAAGGTTGTTCACCAGCACATCCACCTGCGGCAACTCGGCAAACAGTTTCGGGGTACCTTCCACCGTGCTCAGGTCGGCGGCAACGCCATGGACATCACCGGAAATTTGTTTCAGAGCAGCGTCAACACGTTCCTGCGTGCGACCGTTGATCCAGACCGTCGCGCCTTCCGCCACAAGACCCTTCGCGATCGCCAGTCCAATGCCCGCAGTCGATCCCGTAACCAGGGCGCGCTTTCCTTTGAGTCCCAGATCCATGTGCTGTCTCCTCTTCGATTCGTTAGATGGAGCCAAACATCCCAAGGGTGCGCAGGCTATTGCGTGCGGCCGTTCAACCGTGTCACAAGCGCCGTCACATCACCACAATCAATCACGCTCGCAGCACGACGCACGCCCTGCGCCAGATTCTTCACGACTCCCGCCACCAGCAACACAGCCGCCGCATTCAGAAGCACAATGTCGCGCCTAGGCCCTGTCTCACCAGCAAAGATGCTGCTCAGGATGGCCGCATTCTCGATTGCGTCGCCGCCCAACAGAGCATCCTGCGAGCGTTGCAGTCCGGCATCTTCCGGCGTCACCGTGTAACGACGAATCTGGTCTCCACGCACTTCTGCGACAACACTCTCGCCGCTCAGCGAAAACTCATCTAGGCCGCCGTCTCCGTGCACAATCAGCGCATGCTCCATGTGACCGCTAAAGGCCATCGCCTCCGCCACCATGTCCACTGTCTCCGGCGAGTACACACCCAGCACCTGCCGTGTCGTTCCGGCGGGATTCGACATCGGTCCAAGCAGGTTGAATACCGTGCGAAACGGCAACGACTTCCGAACGGGCGCCACTGCCTTCATCGCCGGATGCATCCGCGGCGCCAGCAGAAATGCAAAACCGTTAGCGCGCAATGACTCCGCTGCCGACTCCGGCGTGTGCTCCGTCTCCACACCCAGCGCATGCAGAACATCCGCCGATCCACTGCGCGACGTGATCGCCCGGTTGCCATGTTTTGCCACAGTCACGCCCGCCGCTGCCGCCACCAGCGCCACCGCCGTAGAGATATTGAACGTCCCCGAGCCATCGCCGCCCGTGCCGCATGTATCCACGGCGCGCTCGCGTTCGGCCTCAGTCAACGGCAGCAACACCGCCGCAGCACGCATCGCCGCACTGAATCCGGCAAGCTCCGCGGCAGTCTCGCCACGATCATGCAGCGACGTCAGCAGCGCAGTCATCTCGTCCGAGCTCAATCTGCCCTGCAACAACGACGTCATCAGCTCCTGCGCCTCGTCAAAACTCAGCGCATCCCCACTATCCACAACTTCCGCCAGCAATTCCTTCGCGCCCATGCCTTCCCATCGTCGCAGATCACTGCATATGAACGATAACCGAACACGCGTGCGGTAACCATTTACGCGGTTCATCGCGCTCCGCTACCATGAGCCGTGTTGCAACCAAGAGCGCTTTGTCTTGTACAAAACGCCGCGCCGGAGCTGTTTAAAGTTCATGAAGATTCACGAGTACCAGGCGAAAGAGATCCTGCGGAAGTACGGCGTCCCCGTCCCCGAGGGCGAAATGGTCACCACGCTGGAAGATGCCGACCGCGCCGCGAAGACGCTGTTTGGCGCGGGAAATCCAGTAGTAGTGGTGAAGGCGCAGATTCACGCAGGTGGCCGCGGTAAGGGCGGCGGCGTGAAGGTCACCAAGAACATCGACGCAGCCAACGAGGCTTCCAAGGCCATCCTCGGCATGCAACTCATCACGCACCAGACCGGCCCACAGGGCCAGAAGGTGCAGCGCCTGCTCATCGAACAGGGTTCAGCCATCGACCGCGAACTGTATCTCGGCGTAACGCTGGATCGCGGCAACGGCAAGCTCACCTTCATGGCATCGCGCGAAGGCGGCATGGAGATTGAGGAAGTCGCACACGAGAATCCCGATGCCATTTACAAGGAAGCGATCGAACCAGCGCTCGGCCTCCAGCCCTGGCAGGCACGCAACCTGGCATTCAAGCTTGGCCTAGAGGGTCCGCAGATCAACCAGGCCGTCAGCTTCATGATGGGCCTGTACAAGGCCTACGTGGAAACGGACTGCTCGCTGCTTGAGATCAACCCGTTCGTCACCACCAAGGACGGCAAGCTGCTCGCGCTCGACTGCAAGATCAACTTCGACGACAACGCGATGTTCCGCCACAAGGATTTGAAGGAACTCCGCGACATCAGCGAAGAAGATCCACTCGAAGTGGAAGCCAGCAAGGATTCGTTGAACTACATCCGTCTCGACGGCTCCATTGCCTGCATGGTGAACGGCGCCGGTCTCGCCATGGCGACGATGGACATCATCCAGTACAGCGGTGGATCGCCTGCCAACTTCCTCGACGTAGGCGGCGGCGCAAACCAGCAGCAAATTGAAGCTGCTTTCGCCATCCTGCTCGCCGACCCGAACGTGAAGGCGATCTTCATCAACATCTTCGGCGGCATCCTCCGCGTCGACGTGCTGGCAACGGCAGTCGTCGCCGCGGCGAAGAACCTGAACGTCACTTTGCCGCTAATCCTTCGCCTCGAAGGTACCAACGTCGAAGAAGGCCGCAAGATCCTCGCTGAGTCCGGCCTGAAGTATGCCGTTGGCGCAACGATGGCAGAAGCCGCAAAGCTCGCAGTAGAAGCTGCAAAGGGAGGCAAGTAATGGCAGTACTGGTAAACAACGAAACTCGCCTCATTGTGCAGGGCATCACGGGCCGCGAAGGCACGTATCACGCAAAGGGCTGCCAGGAATACGGCACCAAGGTCGTCGGCGGCGTAACCCCGGGTAAGGGCGGCACCACGCACGAGGGCTGGCCCGTCTTCAACACCGTGGAAGAAGCCGTGAAGGCAACCGGTGCAAACGCCACCATGATCTTCGTGCCGCCGCCGTTCGCAGCAGACGGCATCATGGAAGCCGTTGCAGCAGAAATCCCGCTGGTCGTCTGCATCACCGAAGGCATTCCGGTGCTGGACATGGTGAAGGCATGGACGGTAGTGAAGGATTCGAAGTCCATCCTCATCGGGCCGAACTGCCCCGGCGTCATTTCGCCCGGCATGGCCAAGATCGGCATCATGCCCGGCCGCATTCACAAGCAAGGCCACGTGGGCATCGTCTCCCGCTCTGGCACGCTGACCTACGAAGCCGTCCACCAGCTCACGCAGCGCGGCATCGGCCAGTCCACGGCCATCGGCATTGGTGGCGATCCCATCATCGGCACCAAGCACATTGACGCCATCAAGATGCTCAATGACGACCCCGATACCGAGGCGATCGTCATGATCGGCGAAATCGGTGGCACCAACGAAGAGATCGCCGCTGAATACATCAAGGCACACGTGAAAAAGCCGGTTGTCGGCTTCATCGCAGGCCAGACGGCGCCTCCGGGACGCCGCATGGGCCACGCCGGAGCCATCATCTCAGGTGGCGAAGGCACGGCGGAAAGCAAGATGGAAGCCATGTCTGCTGCCGGCATCCACGTTGTGAAATCGCCTGCCGACATCGGCGAAACCATGGCGCGGGTGCTCGGAAAATAAAATTACTTAACCAAAGCTGCCTAACAGGGGACGCCACACAGCGTCCCCTGTTGCCGTTTCAGGTCCTTCTTTCAGCGCCTCAAAGAACCGTGTTACCCCAAAAAAACCGCTGAATGCGTAAAAGACGACACTGCTTTGTTTTGCATCCATGTTGGTAGCAGGGTGGCTTGAGGGAGCTTCGTTGCTGTGGAGAGGCAACATGGAAAGTCCGGAACGACGACAGAACGCGCAGGAAATTCCACATGCCACGGCGAATGATCTTCTCCAGCAGGTGACAGTTGGCGTCTTTGCGATGGACGCAAAAGGCATCTGTACCCATGTCAATCCCGCTGCGGCAAGGATGTTCGGCTATGAAATTCCCGAACTCGTCGGAGCGAATCTGCATTCCCTCTTGCACGGCGGTCACGCAGGCGGGAATGTCTATGAACCCGGCTCCCGTTCGTTCCTGAATTGTGCCTCAGCAGCGCAAGAGACTCGCAACGCGAATGAAGTCCTGTGGACCAAATCGGGCGATCCCGTCCCAGTATTCGGCTCTGCCCTGCCTTTGTCCAACGGCGAAGGCACCGTGATCACAATTCAAGATGGTAGTTCGCTGCGTCATTTGCAGGAGCGTCTGGAACACGCTCAGCACGAGCAAGTGGAAGTGTTGCGCCAACGCGACGCCGCCGCCCGCATTGAACGCGACCTGGCCCGCGAAAAAGAACTGCACCAACGCGAGATCGCCGTGGCCACCGAACGAGCCGCCACGCAACAGCTTCGTGCGCAACAGCGCGCTGCAGAGGACCGTCTTCTGCAATCGGAGAAGCTGGCCGCAGTAGGCCGTCTGGCGGCTTCCATCTCCCACGAGATCAACAACCCGCTCGAAGCGGTGACCAATCTGCTCTATCTCGTGCGGAATGACCCGTCCATATCCGCAGAATCAAATGAATACCTGCGCACGGCAGAGACGGAACTCGCGCGTGTTTCGCAGATCGTGTCACAGACGCTGCGTTTTCAGCGCGCTGGAACCTCACCTACCGAAATCATTCCGGAAACCCTGATTGACTCCGTTTTGTCCCTGCATCAGGGTCGGCTCCATCACCGCCGGATCCAGATTCGCCGCAGACACCGCCCCTCGCCCATATTTCGTTGCGCGGAAGGCGATGTGCGCCAGATTCTCAACAATCTGGTGGGCAATGCGATCGATGCCATGGGCAGTGAGGGAGGCACGCTGACACTTCGAACCACTCCTGCTCGAGATCAACGAACGGGGCAACCTGGCATTCGAATTCTCGTCTCCGATACCGGGCATGGCATGCCACGCCATACCTCCGCCCATATCTTCGACCCCTTCTACACCACCAAGGGCGCTAAGGGTTCCGGCCTGGGCCTATGGATTTCCAGCACGCTCGCCAATCGAATGGGTGGCCGTATCGCCGTACGTTCCCGTACCGGCGGCGGAAGACATGGTGGCACAACATTTTCCGTCTTCATCCCAGAGGCCGTGGACTCCCAACTGCGCCCCTTAGAGGACGAACGAGCGCCCCGAGCGGCCTGATTCTGCGAAAAACGGTACAATCGTAGGGTTGAGATCAAAACTCACCTAGGGAGCACCATGTCGCAGCGCACGTTTTCCATCGTCAAGCCGGACGCCGTCCGCAAGGGTCACACCGGCGCCATCCTCGCCAAAATTGAAGAGGCTGGTTTCAAGATCGTCTCCATCAAGAAGATGTCGCTGACCGACGAGCAGGCGCAGGGCTTCTATCACGTTCACAGCGAGCGTCCGTTCTTTAAGGACCTGACCAAGTTCATGTCCTCCGGCCCCATCTTTCCCATGGTTCTGGAGAAGGACAACGCAATTGCTGACCTGCGCAAGCTGATGGGCGCCACCAACCCGGCCAACGCCGAGGAAGGCACCATCCGCAAGCAGTTCGCCGCATCCATCGAAGAGAACGCGATCCACGGCTCCGATGCCGAGGACACCGCAGCCTTCGAAATCGGCTACTTCTTCGCCGGTTACGAAGTAAAGTAGTTTCCATTTCGCAGTACAAACACTGAGGCCGCTCCCATCCGGAGCGGCCTCAGTGTTTGTATTCGCAACAGTCTTACGGTGCTTGCTTTCGAGCCTCGCGTGCCATCTGGTCGGCCTGCTCTTTCGCTCTTCGAGCAGCATCGCGCGACAATTGATCGGCCTGCTTCTGCTTTTCGCGCGCTTCCTTCATCTTTTCCCGGGCCTGCTCCATCTCCCGCCGCGCCTGGTCTCGCTGCTCGCGCGTCAGGTCCTTTGCATCCTCCAGCGACTTCTGGCTGGCCGCAAGCGCATCCTCCGCCTGCTTCAACGCATTTGCGGTGATCGCATTGACGTCCGGCATGGGGATGGTGATGGCATCCGGGGGTGTCGGAGGAATCGGCACACCCGACAGCTTCTGCGGCGCAGGTGGAGGTGTCAGTCCGCCTGTCGTGTTGCGGCTCACGGAGATGTCACCGTGCGAGGTGTTGATTCTCACCTGCGGTCCACCACCATTCACATTGCCCGTCAGAATGCCTTTACCCGGCGAATTCGTGGAACCGAATTCGCTGTGCACGTCACCATCGCTGGTCTCTGCTTGGAGGTTGAACTTGCCCTTATCCGGCAGGGTCAGCGTCACAGAGCCATTCTGGTTATCGATGGTGATCAAACCAACTGGCAACGCTGTATCCACCCGCACATCACCGTGGTTGTTTACTACCTTCAGTTCGCCGGACACCTTGTCCAGAGTCACATTGCGGCTGCGTGTCTGAACCAGCGCAGGCCCAACCACCTGGTCCGCCTCAATTTCATCGCGATCAATGGAGAAGCTGCCGTACAGCCGCGCGAAGCTCAGATCGGTACGGCTGCTCTTGTAGGTAACAGGTCCGCTCACACGCTGTACATTCGATCCACCAAAGAAGTCACCATGAATCGTGGCGCTACCCGTAATGTCGGTCAACGTCACTTCATTGCCCGTGCCATCGACAGTGGTATCACCTGCAACGCTGCGTATGCCGATGTCGTGATGCCGATTATTCCCATGCACCTGCACTGGTCCCGTAATAGCGGCCACTTCTACGTCGCCGTTGTCGGATGTCACCACCAGCGGAGCCTTCATGTTCGTCACATGAACATCGCCACGGGTGCTGTTCAGCAGGAGATGCGTTGCGGGAGGCACCAGCAGAGTCACATCAGCCGTACCGCCTTGCACCGTTGGAACGCGCAGAGTCAGGTTGTCGTCCGCACCTTCAAACACTGGCGAAAGATCGCGCATCCGATCCGACGCCGCGTTATCCGAATTGGTGTAAACCGACTTGTGTACCGAGAGATGGATCTGCCCGTCATCGCTCGTTCCCGCGACGGAGATATCGCCGCGCGGATTCACGATCGACAGCGATCCACCGGCCTGAATCGTCCGCAGCATCGGCGCTGCATCTTCCTCGTGCTTCTGTCCGAAGAAGTGTTCCATCCCTTCGCCCTTGAAGCCAAAGAACTGCATGCCGTTGTTATCTGCGCGCCACTGTAACGTGTGTGTTGCCAGGCCAACACAGGCCAGCACCACCAGTACGAAAATCACACCGCCACCAATGCTGTAACGCATCGGCGGTGCATCCGCAGGAGCCATGGCACGATCAATGGCCCACTCCGCCAGCCGCAACACACCTACCGCGATGAACAGCAACGGCCACCAGTGTGCGTACCAGTTAAAAAAGCCAACGGCAGAGATCTTGTCCGAGTGAATCAGGAAGAAGATCACACCAATCGTAATCAGCAGTATCGGTCCGATCAGCGAAGTCCGCCGCTGACCGCGCCAGTACATCTTTATCTGATCGCGCTGCACACGGGCCTGCATTTTCCACGCCGCTGCCGCTGCTTTCTGCTGCGCTCGGCCCTGGCGATCGGCCACCCGCTGCTGATCGCGATAAAACCGCTGCTGCGCCTTCTGCCAGCGTGGATCATAACGCGGATCACGGCTGGGATCATAGCGTGGGTCGTTAACGTTAGTGGGATCGAACGGCGCGTTCGGATCGCCGCTGGGAGGATAGGGAGGCTGGTTTGGAGGTGTCGTGCTCATGGCTCTTTACCGTCCTTCCTCATCGTTGCCGATGTGCAGATCATTCTCTGGCCGCGTGTACTTCGGAACAATCGAAACCGGCTCATCCTTCGATGCAACCGGCTCCGTTACGGGAGGAGCGGGCTGTCCCGGATATCCGGGATAGCCCGGATAACCCGTCGTGGTGCGGCTCTGCGTTACACGTTCCACCAGCAGGAGCCCACCCAGCGCAATCAGGAACACCGCCCCAAACAGCTGACCATGCAACACATGCAGTCCCTGCAGGAAAACCAGTAGTCCGACGACAAACACAATGGCAGCTCCGCGATAGGCTCGGACATTGCTGAACTCCAGCTCGGGCGAACCTTCGGGATACAGGTACCGCAGTGCCGTGTGACGGCGATAGATCAGGAATGCACCCAACCCCATCAGGAACAGGCCGCCGGTCGCTTCGCCTTCCAGGCCAGAGAACGGCCGCAAAGAACCCAGCAGGGCAAAGATTCCAAGACCAATGAGCCAGAACGCACCGGCAGGAATCTGCTTGGCCGGAGGCACGATAGGCATCGGCGGAACAGGAGGGACGGGAGGCATGCCATAGGCCGGAGGAGGCACAGGCGGCACACCATACGCTGCCGGGTCATACGGCGGCGCATAACCCGCAGGCGGAGGCGCGTATCCAGCAGGCGGCGCGGTCGTCGTCGAGCTCTGCGAATACACGTTCCCCGCGGGATCTACCTGGTAGGTGCTCGTGTTTCCAGCTGCATCCGTACGTGAGTAGTAGCTAGCTCCGGTCGCTGCATCGTAGCGCGTCTCTTCCATCGCCGGTGCAGCACCAGGCATACGGCCCACGGTCTGCGACCACGTACGGTTCAGGTCAGGATGAGAGTGCGGCTGAAACCCAAAGCGTTCGCCAATGTTGTTCAGTCCGAAGGGATCTGGCAACGGACGACCATCACGGCGCGCCAGTGCTGTCTGGTAAGACTCAAAAGCCATGTAGACCATCCAGCCAGCAACGAAAATCCCAAATATATCGCTGACGTGATTGGCCAGAGAGACGAAGATCGCAAAGATCGCGATATGCGCCAACCCCTTGGCAAACTGGCCGTTGTACATGGCGCCCACACCGGGGATGCATCCCAGCAGGCCCGCCAGCAGAGGATTAGGAATATGCGTTCCCGGCGGTGGAGGATAAGCATAGGGTGGCTGAGGCGGAGGAACTGCCCCTGCCGGGTCATAATTCGTACCGTGCGTACCCATCTGCGGGTCGTAACCCGCGGAAGCACCCGGCGCAGTGTAGCCCTGCTGATTGCTGTTGTCCTGGATGCTCATGCTTGCTCTCCTTTTCCGCGATGATCCACTGCGGAAGTCTCTCTGCTGCTCTGCACTTCCTGGAAGTGCGGGTGGTGCCAATCGACGTGCAGTTCGTGTCTGGGAAAGGGTGAACTGCTGCGAGGCTGTCCAGAGGGTACGGGACGCTGTTCCGAATCGTCCTTCTTCTCCGGTTGGTTGGTAACACCGCGTTGCGTTCCGCTGTCGGTATCTCGCTGCATCTCACGCACACGCGATTCCAACTCGTACACCACGCGAAGATTGTCGTAATACCGCACCACCTGGCTGTTCATGCTCCAGAAGCTGCGGCGAAGACTAGAAGGCTTCAGGTCGCTTGCACGCAACGCACCAACGTGAACGCCAAACAGATTCAAAGTCAGCGCAATGGAGAAGAACGCCATCGCGGCCGTCATGGCAAAGCGCGGTTGCATCACCGTATGCACCATGCGCGCCCATGCATTCTTGGGTTCCGGTGCACGGAAGGGCAGAACCTTTGCGCCCTGGCTATGCCCGAACAGAGACCCCGAATGCGCCACCTGTGCCGCCATCGCGCTGGCCAGACCTTCATTGCCACTGGTCCGCATCAGGATGCGCGCCACCATGTTCGCTGGGGGAACCGGTTCTTCCTCCTTCAGCATGTCCATCCATGCATCGCCCTTGCGAATTTCTTCGTAGAGCTTTTCGCACGACGGGCATTCGGCCAAGTGCAGGCGGAAATGCGTATCGTCTTCGGCCAGCAGAACGCCGTCCGCGGCGTCAAGCAGCATCGTCTCGCACTGCGTGCAGGTGAGCCGGCTCATGCGCTTCTTTCCTCCCTCTGTCGAATTGGCTTTCTCATCGCTCACCTACATCACCTTCCTCTCTGTGCGTCCGAGCATGCGCGCCAACTCTGCGCGACCCCGGCTTATTCGGCTCTTTACGGTGCCCTCCGGCACACGCAGAACCGCGGCAATCTCTCGATAATCCATGTCCTGCAGATCGCGCAGAATGACAGCCTCACGCAACTCCGGCGAAAGCTGTTTCAGCGCATGCTGGATGCGAACACGCATCTCCTGCCGCGCCACCTGCTCCATCTGGTTAGGCCGCGTGTCGGCCAGACGCTCCGCCATGGTGGGGCCGTCTTCGTCGTGCAGGTTTTCGTCCAGCGAATCCGTGGCGCGATCCAGGCGTGTGCGGCGGAAGTGGTCCACCAGCATGTTTCGCGTCAGCGTGGTCAACCACGTTGTAAACGCGCCTTTTTCCGGATCAAACCCCGGCAGATTCTTGTAAACCTTCAGGAACACATCCTGCGTCAGGTCTTCCGCATCCGTGGGCGATCCCGTAAAGCGATAGCAGATGCCGTACACCCGGCGATGCTGCGCAACAACTAGCTGCTGCCACGCAGACGAATCGCCGCGCAGGCACGCGTACACCAGCCGGTGCAACGCCTCCAGTTCCTGCGCCTTCGCCGCGTCCATCACGGGCGCAGACGGCGCAGCCGCATTCCACGGCTCCAGATTCCGGCTTTCCTCTGGTGTACGCTGCAAACTCTGTCCCTCTGCCAGTTGCGACAGTGTACCGTGCGAGTCGCTCGCTGCCGATGCCTCCAGAGGCACATCCGTTAACACACCGCGGCGATCCCGGATCACCGGCAGGTCCCGCTCGCGCAGACTAACAATGTTCGCCTCGGAATCCTTCTTCGCACGCCTCGGCGTTTTCACTTCCTTAGCCGCAGCGACCGGGGCTTCAACCACAGGCAGTGGCGACAGAACTTTTGCCGAACGGGGCGCAGCTGGCATCTTCCAGCCCGTCATCCCGGGGAACATCGGCGTCATCGCAATGGACAGCGTACCCATGAAATGCAGTACGCAAGGAGTTGCGATTCAGTTCCACACGGAAGCATTCTTTTTCACAGGCAAATGTGCCTCTGACACCAAAGTGGGACGAACGCCGAAGCATCCGTCCCACTCTTTGCTAAATCCTGTGTTTCTTTGAATTTCAGACGGATTTAGTTCTGTTTCCCCACCCACGTGACGCGCCAGACCGTATCCGCCCCATCTTCGACCACAATAATGGCACTATCCTTTGCTACCGCAACGCCCACAGGCCGTCCCCAGACCTTGCCATCGGGCGTCGTGAAGCCCGTCAGAAAGTCTTCATACTCGCCGAGCGCCTTACCGTTTTTTACCGAGATGCGAGCCACTTCATATCCAGTGCGTTCCTTTCGATTCCATGAACCATGCTCCGCTGCAAAGATGTCGCCCTTCGCAATGCCCGGTACATTCTTGCCCTCATAAAACGTCATCTGCAGCGAGCCGTTATGCGGCTGCATCAATACATCCGGTGTAATCACCTTAGCCTGCAGCTCCGGGTGCTTCCCAGCATGGCGCGGATCCTGCTTGCCTCCCATGTACCACCAAGGCCAGCCGTAGAACCCACCCTCCTGCACATGCGTGATGTAGTCGGGCACCAGGTGATTGCCCAGCAAATCTCGTTCATTTACGCTGCACCACAGGTCGCCCGTTTCCGGTTGAATGGCCTCGCCCACGCAGTTGCGAATGCCATACGCAAACACCTTCACAAACGTGCCATCCGGTTTGTACTCCAGCACATCCGCACGATTCTTCTCCGCAGGATGTGTATCAGGATCATCCACGTTCGACCCTGACCCCACAGACACAAACATCCTCTGGCCATCCTTCGCAAACACTACATCGCGTGTCCAGTGGCCGCCGCCCGCAGGGATACCCGTCACCACGGTCTCGGCCGCGCCCGTGGCTTTCAGATCACCGCTCTTATACGGGAAACGAACCACGGAATCCGTGTTCGCGACATACACATACTTGGGGTTATCCGCAGGCCAGAAGTTGATGCCAAACGGCCTGTTCAAGCCCGTCGCGAACACCTCGCGCTGTGCCGCCCGGCCATTTACGCCCACGCCACGCAACACAATCACCGATCCCGCCCCCGAATCTGCCAGGAACAAATCGCCATTCGGAGCTGTACGAATCAGCCTCGGAGTCTTGAAATCACCCTCGGCGTACAGTTCCACGCGATACCCGGGTTTCGCAATCGGGATCGCTCCGTTGCGTGGGGCGAGCTGCGGCCCATTTGCAACCGTCTCATCCGGATGCGGCGCGGGCAAATCGGCCAGCGTAATGTGAATGCGATTGCCGGGCTTTTCATCCACGGCATCTTCAAAGGCGGTCTGTCCTGTCTTCGTCTGGGCGGCAAGCGTGGAGGCAAACAAAACAGCAGAACAAAAAACGGCGGCGCGACGGAAGTTGTCCATGCCCAAATGAAATGCCCAGCGCACACATTTTGCAACTGCAATCGAACGCCATGAATCGGCTGTTCAAGATGTCGTTTCGACACCCTTCAAAAGCTTCACCATGTGGACAATCGGAAGCAGGCTGCCGTTCGGGAGAGGCACCTCGATGCGCTCTTCCTCCCGGTATCCCTTCAGCGCATACAGCGCCACCCCCGTCAGCGTGGAACCCATCTCAAATCGCCCAAATCCGGCGTTCTGCGCAGCGTTTTCGCAGTGCTCCAGAATCAAGGAGCCCAAACCCTGTCGCGCCCATTCTGGATGGATAAAGATTGCGCGAATCTTTGCAGCATCGGCTGTCGGATCAAGCACCTCCGGGATCCTCCCCGGTCCATGATCGCTTCCAAACAACGTCTTGCGAAAGCTCCATCCACCACACCCGGCAATCACCGTCGGCTGTTCTGCGGGACATGCCACAAAGTACGTCTGATCCTGGATCAGTTGCGTGTCCACTCCGAATACATGCCCTAGAGCGCCATCCCTCTGCTCTGCGGTGTACTCGTTCGTTTGCAACTGCCGCACAGAAGCTTCAATCAACTGGTGTAGCGCAGGAATGTCCTCCAGCGTCGCGACACGGATGTGAAACCGAGCACTCATCGCAGTCCGCTAAGCATTACTTCCCGCCCACCGCTTCACTCAGCAGCGAACGCGAAACATCGCCCGTAATCACCACGCGACTCTTCTTCTGCTCCACCGAAAGCGAAGCAAACGCCTGGTGCAGCGCCGCATCCTGCGGCGTCGCCGTGCCCTGCGAGAATCCGCGCGCAATTTGCAGAATGGTCGCCAGATTCGCCGCTGTCTGCATCGCATCCGCCTCAGAAGCAGCAAGCTCCTCCACCCGCAGTTGCAAACTGCCACGGAACGCAAGCGATGCGATGAAGTCCGTATCCTCGCTCATCGGCAAGGTCACACCGAACACCTGGATATTGCCGCGATCGCTGAACGGCAAACCCACATGACCAATGCCCCACGCCAGCGCGAAGTAAGGCACCTCACGATATCGCAACGACAACAGTGACGATCCCGAGAACGGTGACGCTCCCCCTGCATAACGATCAATCACAGAATGAATCTGTTCCGGCGTGGGCATGTTGCTCGCGACAACCATGTCGTATCCCAGCGCGCTCACGCGCATCACGCGGCCTTCACTGCCGGGAACGGTGTACACCGTATGCCCGGCGTAATTCTCCGTCGCAACACTGTTCTTCTGCAGATACTCCGTCAGCTTGCGCGAATCAAAGCGCCCTTCCATCACGCCCGTATACGCCACCACGCCATTCGGCCCATTCGGATCGGGCATGCGATGCAGCGACACGGCAATGCGATCCAAATCGTGTTCCCAGTGGAATCCGGTGCCGTCCAGAAACTTCGCATACTCCGGCGAAGGCGTAACGGGTTTCTCATCGAAGTGGGTCGCCGCGCGCACCGGCTTCAAACTCATGTAAACAATCGCGTCGGATTCCGGCAGCAGACGCGCCACCTCAGGCGGCGCATGAAAGCGCAGCACCAGCGCCACGATCAGCACCACAATCAGCGCAATGGGAATACCCAGGGAATACAGCCGGCGTTTTCGTCGCGGTTCCACTCCACAGCAGAATAGCGCGACCGGCACGTTTCCGCCGTATTTCTATGCGTCGGCTTGCGAAGCACGCAATGGAAGGCGCAACGTGGCCGCCACCACTGCCAGATTGATCAAGCAAAGAAACCCGAACACCCAGGCAAACGCTACAGGTTGCGTTCCCTGTTCCATACCCCATGCCAGCAACGTCGCGCACAGCGTTGTGAGCGTCGGCCCGCCCAGTCGCTGCACGATGTTCATCGATGTCGTCGCCATTGGCAACTCTCTGCGCGGCACCGCAAGATACGCTGCCGTTATCGAAGGCAATCCGATCGCGCCTTGCCCCATGCCACGCAAAAACAGCGCAACCACCAGCACAGGAATACTCAAACCGCGCATGGGCATCAACACAAACGGAATCGTCGTCAACGCAACAATCGAAGCCCCGACCACCGCCAGTCTGCGAATCCCGAATCGCTCCTGCAACCAACCGTTCGACGGATACACCAACAGCATCCCCAGCCCAAGCGGCACCAACAACCATCCCACCTTCGCGGGTGACAACCCCATCTGCCGCACCAGCAGATATGGCAGCAGCAACTGGAACGAATACACCGCACCGTTCGATAGAAACTGTGTCATCGCAGCGACGCGAAACGTTCCGTGAAATAGCTTCAGATCCACCAGCGCATCGTCTCCGCGAAGCCGTGCACGGCGCACGAACAACACAAAGCACAACGTCGCTACGAACAATAACGCCAACCCCATGCGTTCACGCACATGGTCCGCGCCATACAGAAACAGCACCATACTCGGGGAAAGAATCGCTAATCCCAACAGATCCAGCGACCGCGGATTACGCTCTGCCTCATCGTTCGGCAACAGGAACATCGCGCACAGCACTGCAACGACACCCACCGGCACATTCACCAGAAACAGCCAGTGCCACGACGCATGTTGCAGAATCGCGCCCGCAATCACCGGCCCCACCAGAGGCCCCAGCAAAATCGGCAACGTCGCATAGCCCATCACGCGTGCCATGTTCTTGCCCGCCACGCGCGCCATCATCAACTGCGCCATCGGAGCCAACAGCCCACCGCTCAGCCCCTGCAGCACGCGAAACGCTACTAACATCTCCGCGGACGACGCGGCTGCACACAACGCTGAGGACACTGTGAACGTCGACAGGCAAATCATGTACAAACGCCGCGCACCGATGCGGTCCACAAGCCAGCCATTCAGCGGCAACATGAATGCCAACGCCAGCAAATAGCCGCTCGTCACCCACTGCATCACAGAAAGGTTGCTATGCAGATCCCGCACCAGCGTGGGCAGCGAAACATTCACCACCGTCGCATCCATCTGCGACAGGAACGATCCCATAACGGCGACCGCTCCCACCTTCCAGATCAGCGCCGTATCCGCGCGTTCTGTAACGACGCTAGACAATGGCTGCAATCACCTCATCCGTCGAACGCACCAGCCCCGCACGAGGAAAGATGTTCTTAAACGCAAAGTCCTGCATCTCTGCGCTGAACGTGGCGCACGCATCTTCCACCACAACAAATGCGAAGCCCAGACCAGTGCCCTGCCGGAACGTCGACTCCACGCCGATGTTCGTTGCAATGCCCGCCAACACAATCGTCTCCACGCCGCGCGCACGAAGCTCTGCCTCAAGGTTCGTCTGCGCAAATGCACCCCAGTGCCGCTTCGCAATCACCAGGTCACCATCCTGCTTCCCGGCCTCAGGAACAATCTCGCTGGCCATCGCCGGAATATCCTTCGGAAGCTGGGTTGGCTCATCGGCCTGCGGCTGCATGAAGTCCTGCAAGTTCACGTGTACATACACCACCGTGCCGCCCTTCGACCGCAACGCCTCTGCCATGCGCCGCGAACGTTCCACCACATCCTTCGCCGCATGGGGCTGCACATCGCGCCCCACAATGGCGTACTGCAAATCAATCAGAACCAGCGCCGTCTTTTTCGCGTCCAGTGAAAGTGTCTTATCCGCCATGCCTGTCATCTCCTATTCACAAAACATGAGGACATCCTCACATTTTGCTATTGCTAGAATATGAGGGTGCCCTCAACTTCGTCAATCCCGGTACGCCGCGCCCCGCAGCAAGATCGCGCCACAAAGCGCGTGGAGGCGTTTCTTGGCGCTGCCGAATCGCTCTTTGTAGAGCAGGGATACGAAGGCACCACCATGACGGCGGTGGCAGAACGCGCCGGTTCTTCCATCGGCGCGCTATACAGTTATTTCCCTGATAAAGTCGCGCTGGCACGCGCTTTAGCTGCGCAATACGCTGATGCGCTGGGCGCCTACTGGGAACCTGAGTTTGAGCAACTTTCAGGAGCCTCCGCAAAGAAATTCGCGGACCGCTTCCTGGACAGCTTCCTCGAATTCACTGCAAAGCAGCCAGCGTATTGGCAATTGCAGGCAGCGCCCGTGCGCTTCCGTCGCGATCCCGCCACACGCCATGCCTTCCGTGTAGTGCTGCAAAAAGCTTTGCAACGTTGCGCTCCGCAACTCGATGACGCACGCGCCTACCTTTGCGCGAACACCGTGCTGCAAATCACCAAAGGCATGGTCACGCTCTACGTGGACAGCACCACCGCAGACCGGCCCCGCGTCGTCACTGAATTCAAGACAGTGCTCTCGCTCTATCTCAAAAGCGTCTTCGCTGAAAAGCAGAATTAGAGCGCCGGATCGACACGCATCTCGGCATCCAACTCCTTCGGCTTTTCTCGTAATGAGCGATCACGCAACCAAATCGCAGGCCGTTCCACCACAACATGCAACGCCACTGCCGCTCCCAGGCAAACCACTGCATACATCAGCCACGATGCAGGCCCATGCGGTTCTGCAATGCTCGGCACATGCAACATCACAAAATGCGCCACAGGCTTGTGCGTCAAGTACAGTGCAAAGGCCAGCGTGGCCAGCATCTCCGCCCCCGGAACACGTACACGCGCAAGCCATCCCTTCTCACTCATCGCAGACGCAGTCACCATGCCAAGCCCCAGTGACAGCAGCGGAAACCCAATAATCACGCCCCACTTCGCCGGTCCCGAATCACTCCCCAGATCCTGTCCGCGAAACATCCATATAACTGCTGAAACACAAGCAATCCCAGCAAGAAACAATAAGTGCCCGCGTCGCATCCACGCCCTCCACCACTCAGGCCGGAATGCATTTACCAACGCAAGACACACACCCACAACCAACCCATCTAACCGCGTATACGTGGGGTAATACACACGTTCATACACCGCATCGGGATACTGATGCACCAACCACCACCGCAGTGCAATGCCACCAGCGACGACAAACGCAATCAGAGAAATGGTTTTCGACACAGACGGTTTGCGCATCATCAGCAACACCAACCACGGCAACACCAAATAGAAGTGCTCTTCCACACACAGCGACCACGCATGAGAAAACGCGCGTGTGCTGAATGTGAAGCCGAAGTTCATGGTGAACGTAAGAAACTTCCATAGCGACGGCAACTGCGGATAGTCGCGCCAGGCAGGCACTAGAAAGTACAGCGCCACCACCACGAAATACGCAGGCAGAATGCGATACGCACGTCGCAGATAAAACTCACGAATCGAAGGCCGCTTCCCGCGTGGATACGGCTTCAGCAGCTGCCTCCCAATCAGGAACCCGCTCAACACAAAGAACAGGTCCACGCCCATGAAGCCGTAGTACGTCACCGGCAATAAAGCCTGCGGCAACTCGCCAAAGATGGTCAAGTGATACAGCACCACCACCAGCACTGCAAAAGCGCGCAGCGTATCCAGCCCATGCAGACGGGAGATTGAGGCGTTCGATGTCATGTGTGAGGGCAGCCGCGGATCAGTGCCAGAGCAACTTCAGCCTAATCGACTTTCGTTACGCGCAATACGTTGCAAACTGGATTCCCTCGTCGTGGGAATCGGGCCATTCTATTCCGAAATAGAAAATGTATAAATCTTCCCGGCGTGCGCAATGCCTGGCGCACCAGCGGAACCGGGAGCAAGCACGCCGTACTCACCCTTCTGCAAATCGCGCGGCACGGTGAATCCAAACAGACGCGAACTTACCTTGTGAATCGGAATGTCCACGGTATCGCGGTCCGCATTGGTTTCTGCGTGGAAGACGTTCCCTGTCTTCACACGAAATTCACGACGGTCGCTCTTCTCATGAAAGCGCAGGATCACGTACTCCACCGCATCCACCTGCATGCTCGGCGCAAGGATCATCATCTCCGTGCCGGGTGAGATTTTCAGGTGCGACTTCGGCCCGGTCACAACACCGTTCTCATCCTTCTTGACGATGTCGTGGGTCAGAACGCTTTTCAAAGCACCACCATCGCGATACTTCACCAGCTCCGGCCCAACCAGTTCCCACTGGCCCTGCGCATTCTTGAAATACACGCCCGGATCATCGCTATTCACTGACAGCGGAGTCACCTCCACCGGCGCCACCGGATGTGTATCCAGTCCGCTATTCTTCCCCAACATCGCAGAGATCACCGCCTGCGACACTCCCGCGTCCTTTAACGCAACAAGATCGTCCGGCCCCGTCTTGTACTCGCCCGGCTGCGAACGCACCGTCTGAAGGATGATGCCGTCCTCCAGCCCCGCCCTGCTCATCTTCACAATGGCGTCGTTGGTCAGCACGGGACTATGCTGCTTGGCCGCAACCTTTCCGCCGTCAGACAATTGCGGCAACGGTCCCTCAACGCCACTCTGCGCATACAAAAGTGGCGTAACAACAAAAACAGCGGAAAGAAGTAAACGACGCATCAGGATGAAGGACTCCGCAAAGCAGAATGACATAGATAGAGACGATCCGCCCGCACTATTCGGGTACACGACCGTCCCAATTCGACTCGCACCAATCCCTCCGTGTATACAGTCTTCGCGAAGGAGCATGAGCATGAATCGACGCGAACTGTTGCAAACAGGAGCCATGGCGCTTGCCACAGGTGGCACCACACGGTGGATGATGGGACAAGGAAATGCCATGAACGATCACGCTGCCGTACCGCGCACCAACTGGGCCAAGAACCTGCATTACAGCACCAACCGCGTCTACGCACCCACCGACGCGGCGCAGGTGCCGGAGATCGTCAAGGCAAACGCAAAGCTCAAAGGCCTTGGTTCGCGCCACTGCTTCAACAACATCGCCGATTCCACCGCCGCACAGATCTCCATGCGCGAAGTGAAAGGCATCTTCATTGATGCAGCAGCGAAGACCGTCACCGTCGGCGCAGGCATTGCCTATGGCGAACTCGCACCCACCCTCGACAGAGCCGGATTCGCACTCGCCAACCTCGCCTCGCTACCGCACATCTCCGTTGGTGGCACCATCGCCACGGCAACCCACGGCTCCGGCGTACACAATAAGAACCTCTCCTCCGCCGTCCGTGCATTGGAAATCGTCGAAGCCGACGGCAGCATCGTCCATCTCTCCCGCGACCACGATGGCGACCGCTTCCGCTACGCTATCGTCCACCTTGGAGCCATCGGCGTCATCACAAAAGTTACGCTCGACATCCTGCCGCGTTACGACATGTCGCAGGTCGTCTATCAGAACCTGTCATTCAATGAACTGGAGCACAACCTCGAAGCCATCATGGCTTCCGGTTACTCCGTCTCACTCTTCACAGACTGGCAGAAGAACCGCGTCAATCAGGTGTGGATCAAGGACAAGGCAACGGCACAAAAAGAGATGCCGCCTATGTTCTACGGGGCGACGCTGCAAAAACGCAAAATGCACCCCATCGACGACCATCCCGCGGACGCCTGCACCGAACAAATGGGCACCATCGGCCCGTGGTATCTGCGCCTGCCGCACTTCAAGATGGAGTTCACGCCCTCCAGCGGTGAAGAGATTCAAACAGAATTCTTCGTCGCCCGCAGCGATGGCTACAAAGCAATCCGCGCCGTCGAAAAACTGCGCGACCGCATCACGCCGCATCTGTTCATTACAGAACTGCGCTCGATCGCGGCAGACGACCTGCCCATGAGCATGGCCTACCAGCGTGATTCGCTCGCCATCCACTTCACCTGGAAGCCCGAACCGGAAGCTGTACTGAACGTACTGCCCGACATCCAGAAAGCGCTTGAGCCGTTTGGCACACGCCCTCACTGGGGCAAGGTCTTCACCACTGACCCCACCTATCTCCACAAGCAATACGCGGAACTCGACCACTTCCGCGCCTTCGCCAAGGAGATGGACCCCAACGGAAAATTCCGCAACGCCTACCTGGATCGCAACATCTTCGGCTGAGGCTGAGATGCAAAAAGAAGCCCGGCGAAATGCCGGGCTTCTTCATTCGAAACAGTGCGTAATCGTTACTTCTTCGTTGCTGCAGGTTTGGCGGCGTGGTTGGCAATACGCGTGACGGATCCGTCCGGCATCACGATGTACTTATCGCCCGACACTTCCTCCAGGTACGAGTTGGTCGTGCCGATCCGTGTGACCTCACGCGCCTCCGTCTGACCGGGAGCGGTGAGGACGAAGTGCTTCCCATCCCCTTCGTCCTGCACGGGCGACTTACCAACTGCCGGTGGCGCGGGCGCAGGTGTAGCAGCGGCGGCAACGGGAGCCGGCGGTGCTCCGGACATGGGCGCACCCGTGTACGCTTCAATCTTTCCCGTCTGGCGGAAGTGGATATACTCCGGTCCCTTGATGCCGGCGACACATTGCGAGTAGGCGTCTGTACCGACTTGCTGGCTCATAGCGGTCGTGCTGGCAACGTTGTCGCTGTTGCGATCAGTGCGTTGCGTTGCGCCGGTCGCCGCAGCTGTGTTGGCGCCATTGTTGTTCCCATAGCCCCACCATCCGCCTCTGCGAGAGATTGCGCTTGTAGCAATCCCCGTCGCGCCAGTGACGGCGCCTTGTTTCATCTTGTCGTTGTCCTGCTGATGCTCGCGTTTGTGTAGGGTGTCCTGCTCGGTTGCCAACTGAGAGTTGGCTTGTCCGCGGCAAGTCGCCATCTGTTCCGATGTGATGGGCATCATTTCCATCGTGATGCCATCTGCGGGGGCAGCTTGCGGGGCTTGTGCGAGTGCGGGGAGAGCGGCCAAGAGTGGGAGAGTGAGAGTTACAACCAGAAAATTCTTCATTGAGGCTCCTTGCATACAGCGATCAGTACGACGAAGCAACGGGAGGGACTTCTTTTGAGAATTCTGGAGAATGCTACGCCGCAAGGTCTTCACGGTGCAATGAATATTTGGCCCGTTTCTTCGGATTTTTAGCGGTCTCCCCGGGCACCAGGTATCAGTCCGCCGGAACCGGTGCGTGCCTCCATTCAGCGGCACGCACACGATTCCGAAACTGCTATTTAGCCGACGGGATGACCGGCGGTGCAGCCAATGATCCCGGAGGTAGCGTGCCGCCCTCGCACAGCGTCTTCATATTCCCCAGCATCTTCGTAAACCGCGCGGTGCGATTCGCAATGTCCTTCTCCCGCGCCGCGTCGTCCGCCAGCATGCTGTTGTCGAACAGCAGCGTGTAGAAGATGCGCGTGGTCGTCGGCGTCAGCGCCCGTGCCTCCAACGTGCCGTGGTACAGGTTGTACGTCACGCCTTCGCGCACGGGCTGAGTGTAGGTGTAGCTGTACTGTGTCTTGGCCACCAGGATTTCGTTGCCAATCGACCGCACCGTGCCGAAATCCCCTTCGCCCGACAAAATCTTGCAATTGGGAATGCCCCATTCGCCAATGTCGCAATACTTGCCAATGCGCGACCATACCTTATCCACCGGCGCATTCACATCAATATGCATCGGCACGGAAACATAGTGCGGATTCGGCACCTGCAATGGAGCTGGAGCAGGACGGGCCGCAGGAGCAGCCGGTTGCTGCGCATAGAGCGCCGTAGCGCCAAACATTAGTACGGACAGGAGAGCAACAGGTTTCATCGGACGGTTCATCCTCGTGGAAATTGGTTTCAGGGAAGCAGCGGAATAATACTTCGCGAAGGAAACAAATGTCGCTCACAACAACGTAAAAATCAGCCCTGGAGCACGTGGCGTTTTTCACGTTTTGCCTCTCAGAAGCCTTCCAAGCGCGCCCTCGCCCCACCCCGGGAATTTGTGCTAAAGTCAAAGACAGCGCTGCGCAGGTCATGGCAGCGTTGTTTGTTGTGCGTGCGTTTGTTTTGGGCCGGTACACTTCGCGTGGGCTGGCGGCAGAGATGGGCTGGCGTAGCTCAGCCGGTAGAGCATCTGATTTGTAATCAGAGGGTCGGGGGTTCAAATCCCTTCGTCAGCTCCAGCATCCCGATTCCCAGGCAACACAACAGGCGAAGTGCACAGGTGGCCGAGTGGTTAATGGCAGCAGACTGTAAATCTGCCACGCAACGCGTTACGAAGGTTCGAATCCTTCCCTGTGCACCATAAGATTTAAGGGGATCTCAGATGTATGAGAACCTCGAAAGATGAAGATGGACGGACCGGGATCACAGCAGCGAATGTACGTCGCGCTTGGGGTGATCGCAATAGCCGCCATCGGAGTCTGGCTCACCATGGAACCCGGAAAATACCGGAGCCTTGGGTGGGTGTTGTTAGGGTTTTTCGCGTTTCGCGTGCTCTTGGGCAGGCAAAGCGCGGTTCGAAGAGGGCGCGACCAACGGCCTTCAACGAAGTAGGGCTGATGTAGCTCAGTGGCAGAGCACTCCCTTGGTAAGGGAGAGGTCGAGGGTTCAATCCCCTCCATCAGCTCCAGATTGCAAAGCTATTAGCTAACAGCTAACAGCTTTAGGGCGCGGGAGTAACTCAGTGGTAGAGTCACAGCCTTCCAAGCTGTTGGTCGCCGGTTCGATCCCGGTCTCCCGCTCCAGAGTTTTAAAGTAGGAGTCCCCAGGACACGGCATGTACGAGCAAGCAACCATCGCAGTCGAGAACCAGCAGGCATTCGACGCCGTCAAATCGGCCATCGACAACTCTTTCTCTTCGGCAAAGGTATCGGACTTCCTCAAGTCGCTCGATCGCTCGAAGCTGCGCATCCGCGAGTTCGAAGATGTTCTCCGCGCAGGCAAGCTGGGTTCCGGCACAGAACAGGCCTACAACAGCCTGAACAACGGCGACCAGGGCATGATTCGCGAGCTTTACCTCTCCACGTTGGAGAAGGTAGATCCGACCTATCGCCAGAAGTATCTGAAGGTCTACGCCTACTACTGAGGCCAACGGACATCCCCGTAAAAGTTTCCCTGGGCTTGGAGCCGCACCGTGCGGCAGCCCGCACCACGTTCTGAAACCATCTTTGGAGCCGCCTGGCAAACGGCTTACAACTCAGGAGCAAGAGAGCAATGGCGAAGGAAAAATTTGACCGTAGTAAGCCTCACGTAAACGTTGGCACGATTGGTCATATCGATCACGGCAAGACGACGTTGACAGCGGCGATCACGAAGGTTCTTTCGAAGCACAACCCGAAGAACAGCTTCCGTTCGTTTGACACGATTGATAACGCACCGGAAGAGCGCGAGCGTGGTATCACGATCTCGACCTCGCACGTGGAGTACGAGACGGCGAACCGTCACTATGCACACGTTGACTGCCCGGGCCACGCTGACTACATCAAGAACATGATCACGGGCGCAGCGCAGATGGACGGCGCGATCCTGGTGGTTGCAGCGACCGACGGCCCGATGCCCCAGACGAAGGAGCACGTTCTGCTCGCTCGTCAGGTTGGCGTGCCGTACATCGTTGTGTTCCTGAACAAGTGCGATGCTGTGGAAGATCCCGAACTGATCGACCTGGTCGAGATGGAAGTTCGTGAACTGCTCAGCAAGTACGAGTTCCCTGGCGATGACGTTCCTGTCATCCGTGGCTCGGCTCTGGGCGCGCTGAACGGCGAAGCTCAGTGGGAAGCAAAGATCGACGAGTTGATGCAGGCCGTGGACGACAACGTTCCGCAGCCTGACCGTCTGGTCGACCTGCCGTTCCTGATGCCGATCGAAGACATCTTCTCGATCTCGGGCCGTGGAACTGTAGTGACGGGCCGTATCGAGCGTGGTCGCATCAAGGTTGGCGAGCCGGCACAGATCGTGGGCTTCCGCGATACGCAGGCGACGACCGTGACCGGCGTTGAAATGTTCAAGAAGCAGCTGGACGAAGGTCTTGCTGGCGACAACGCAGGTCTGTTGCTGCGTGGTACGGCGAAGGACGACGTGGAGCGCGGCATGGTTCTGGCGAAGCCGGGATCGATCACGCCGCACACCGTGTTCAAGGGCGAAGTGTACGTTCTGTCGAAGGAAGAAGGCGGCCGTCACACCCCGTTCTTCAACGGCTACCGTCCCCAGTTCTACTTCCGTACGACGGACGTAACGGGTTCGGCAAAGCTGCCGGAAGGCACCGAGATGGTGATGCCAGGCGACAACGTGGCTCTCGAGATCACGCTGCACACACCGGTTGCTATGGAAAAGGGTCTGCGCTTCGCCATCCGTGAGGGTGGACGTACCGTAGGCGCTGGCGCTATCTCAGAAATCGTTAAGTAA